>CALXBH010000023.1 GCA_944386475.1 uncultured Clostridia bacterium
TTCCTCGGGAGCTTACCTTTGTCCTCAACCAAGGCGGCGTCCGCCATGTTTTTTCGGTGTCCGGCTTTCATTTAGCCATCCTGGCCCAGGCGCTGATGCTCCTGCTCACCGCCTGCCGGGTGAACAAACGGCTGGCCTCGGGGATCGTGATTTTGTTTGTGCTGGGATTCATGGCGCTGGTGGGCTTTTCCTATCCCATCCTTCGGGCGGGCATCATGACCATTCTCGCTTACCTGGCGCCCTTGTTCGGCCGGGAGGCCGACCCCCTTAATTCCTTAGGCCTGGCCGCTTTGCTCATTGCCCTCATCGATCCCGCCTCGGTGTACGACCTGGGCTTTCTGCTGTCGTTTTCCGCCACCCTGGGGATTTTGCTGTGCGCCGGCCGGATATCCGGATGGCTCACCGAACGCCTTCGCCTGAAAAACAAGTTCTTAAAAGGCTGCGCAGGCCTTTTTGCGGTCAGCTTGTCCGCTAACTTGTTCACCCTGCCGGTGACAATCCTCACTTTCCCCTCCCTGTCTTTGGTGGGGCTTGCCGCCAATATCCTGTTGTACCCGCTGTTTTTCCTTCTTTTATGCGGAGGGCTTGTGTTTTACCTCATCTGCCTTGTCCCGTTTCTTAGCTTTCTCGCCCAGGGGATGGGGTGGGTTCTTACTCTCTGCGTTACGGTACTGGTGAAAGTCCTGACCGTTTTGGTTGACCTTCCCTATTCCTCCCTGCCCCTTCGCTATGATTTTGTGCCCCTTTGGCTGGCCGCCGCAGGGATAATCGCCGGGATTGGGATCTTTTTATCCCGGCGCAAGGTGCGCGTTACCTCCCTGTGCATTTTGTGCTCGGCGGTTATTTTGCTGTCCGGCGTGGTATCTTCACTGGTATGTAACCACAATGTTATTGAACTTGCCGTGATAAACAGTTATAATGGTGTATGTGTTTTGACGCGAGACCGCTCCTCCGCCTCCTTGATTGTCCTAAAGGGGGATCGGTATCTGGCGGGATGCGTGTCTGACGAGCTGCTGGGAAAAGGGGTGGCAAGGCTGCAAACCGTGGCCGTCCTCCCGGATGATGAGGAAGCCGCCAGCGCAGCGGCGGACATGATCGCATCATTCCCCACTTCCCAGGCTGTCTATTTGACCGAATCGGTAAACCCCGCTCCCCTGCCGGCCGCCTGCCGCCCGGAGGGAACAACCCCCGTTCCTTTAAAACCCGCAGAGATCACGATAAACTCCAACATCCGCCTGCGGCTGTTACCCGTTCCCGGCGGATACGGCGCCACCGTGGACACCGCCGGCGTCCCGGTCGGGATTGCCGAAACCATCGCGTCCCTAGATCATTTGGAAAATAGCGGCTCCCTTTCGGCAGCGATCACTTCCGACGCCGATGGGGAGGATCTTGATGCCCTGCTGTCGCCGGTGGTGGTAAACGCCCTGTCGGAGCAGCAAACCGTCTATACCCCCAAGCAGTATTTCGCCCCCGGCCAGCGCACTGTCACCCGGCTTTTGTTCCGGGGCGGTACCCTGACCGTCCAAAGCTAAACATCCCGAAAGGAGGAAGCCCCGTGCCGGAAATCACCGATTCCCAGCTGATGAAAAATATCCGTCAGGGACAAATCGACCCTGTTTACTTTTTCTACGGCAAAGAGCTTTTGCTCCTCCACAAGGCCCTGTCCGCCCTGCTTAAAAAGGTGGTCACCCCGGGGATGGAAAGCTTTAACCTGCAAAAATTCGACTCGGACAAAACCACGGTGGAGGAGATCGAAAACGCCGCCGAGGCTCTCCCCGTCATGGCGGAGCGCAAGTGCGTGGTGGTACAGAACCTAAACATCGAAAAACTCCCCGCCGCCCAGTCCGACCGTTTAAAGGCCCTGTTAAAGGACCCTCCCCCTTCCACCGTGCTGATTTTTGCCGTCACCGCCTTTGAGGTGTCCCCCAAAAAGTCCGCCAAGGTGAAAGCCTTTTGCACGGCGGTCTCCAAGGTGGGGAGCGTGGTGGAGTTCGCCTTAAAGGATAAATCCGCCCTCTGCCGGGCGCTGTGCGAGCGGGCCGCCAAAAAAGGCTCTACCCTCTCCCCAAAAAACGCCTCGCTGCTCGTGGAGCGCTGCGGCCAGAGCCTCACCGTTTTATATAACGAGCTGGACAAGCTGTGCGACTTTGCCGCCGGGGAGGAGATCACCGCCGCCCACATCCAGCAAAGCGTGACCCCCACGGTGGATTCCTCCGCCTTTGATCTGGCGAAAGCGGTGCTTCGCGGGCAAAACGACCGAGCCCTCTCCCTGTTAGGGGAGCTTTTTTATCAAAAGATCGAGCCGGTGGTCATCCTGGGGGCGCTTAATATGTCCATGATCGATTTGTACCGCGCCAAGGCCGGAGGGGCCGAGGGCAAAAAAGCCCCGGACATCACGGCGGACTTTGGCTACAAAAAAAACGTGGAATTCCGGGTGCGAAACGCGCTCAACGATTCCTCCAAAATGTCCATGCCCCACCTGCGCGCCTGCATCGAGGCCCTGTATCAAACCGACGCCGCGTTAAAATCCACCGGCGCCGACGGCCGGATCCTTTTAGAGCAGCTGGTGGTCACCATGCTGGCCGCCCGGCGGTAAAAGGAGGAATGAATTTGATCCGGTTATCCCAAGCCGTTATCGTCGAGGGAAAATACGATAAAATAAAGCTAAGCTCCCTGCTGGACGCCACGGTGATCGCCACCGACGGCTTTCGCATTTATAAAGACCGCCAAAAGCTGGAACTCATCCGGCTGCTGGCGAAAACCTGCGGCATTATTATCGCCACCGATTCGGATGCCGCCGGTTTTCAGATCCGCAGCTTTTTAAAATCCGCCGTCAGGGAAGGGGAGGTTTTACACCTCTACCTGCCGGATATTCCCGGCAAGGAAAAGCGCAAGGCGACCCCTTCCAAAGAGGGCAAGCTGGGGTTAGAAGGGATCCCCCTCCCGGTTTTGGAGCAGCTTTTCTCCCAGGCGGGCGCTCAAATAAACCAGGCGTCCGCCCCTAAAACCCCCATCACCAAGCTGACGCTGTATGAAGACGGCCTCACCGGCGGGCCGGACAGCCGCCAAAAGCGACTGGCGCTTTTAAAAAGGCTGCACCTCCCGGAGCATTTAAACACCAATTCCCTGCTGCCGGTTTTAAACTCTCTGTATGATTATAATGAGTATAAACAAATCGTATTATCTCTTTAGCTTATCATCCCCCAAGGAAAGGACGATCAACTTCCCATGGTATTCTCCAGCCTAACTTTCATCTACATTTTCCTTCCGGTGGTTTTTCTGTTCTATTTCATCTCACCGAAAAGGGTAAAAAACTATATTCTTTTGCTGTCGGGCCTTTTGTTTTTCGCCTGGGGCGAACCGGTTTATGTGCTGCTGATGGTATTTTCCGCCAGCGTAGACTACACCGCCGGCCTGCTGATTGACCGTTATGACGACCGCCCCAAGCTGCGAACCCTGTTTTTAGTAGGGGCGCTGGTAATTAACCTGGGAATTTTGGCGGTGTTTAAATACGCCTCCTTCTTTGTCATCAATGTCAACGGCTTGTTCGGCATCAACCTAAACGACCCGAGCCTCCCCCTGCCCATCGGTATTTCCTTTTATACCTTCCAAAGCCTTTCGTATACCATCGACATGTATATGCGCAAGATCAAGGTGCAGAAAAACTACTGCAACTACCTCACCTACGTCACCCTGTTCCCCCAGATCGTGGCGGGCCCCATCGTCCGCTACAGCGATGTGGCCAATGAAATTGACGAGCGGAAAACCACCGTCTCTTTGGCCAGCGAAGGCATCGGCCAGTTTGTCCGGGGCTTGGGAAAAAAAGTGCTGCTTGCCAACAACATCGGCGCTTTGTGGACCACGGTAAAGGATACCCCCATCGAGCAGCTTCCCACTATGACCGCCTGGCTGGGAATTCTGGCCTTTACCTTCCAGATTTATTTTGACTTTTCCGGCTATTCCGATATGGCCTGCGGTCTGGGCAAGATTATGGGCTTCCACTTTCCGGAAAACTTCAACTACCCCTATATGTCCAAAAGTATCTCGGAATTCTGGCGGCGGTGGCATATCACCCTGGGAAGCTGGTTTAAAAGCTATGTATACATCCCCTTGGGCGGCAACCGAAAAGGTACCGCCAGAACCCTGCGCAACCTGCTGGTCGTGTGGTTTTTAACCGGCCTGTGGCACGGCGCCAGCTGGAATTTTGTGCTGTGGGGCGTTTATTACGGTATCATCATCATCTGTGAAAAGCTGTTTTTAGGAAAGCTTTTGGATAAACTTCCATCGGTTATACGAATTGTATATTCTTTCTTCCTGGTAGTTATGGGCTGGGTTCTGTTTGACGTCGACGGACTGGCCGCAGCAGGGAAATTTTATCAAACCCTGTTCGGATTCGGCCAGGGCGGACTGATGGACGGCAATTCACTCTATCTGCTGAGCACCTACCTGCTGGTGTTTATTATCTGCATCCTTGGCAGCACCGACTATCCCAAAAAGATTGTCAATAAAATGCTTGTGAAATTCCGCCGCACCGAATATCTGGTGCCGGTGTTCGTGCTGGGCATGATGCTTGTGTGCACGGCGTTTTTGGTCAATGCCACCTACAATCCGTTTTTATACTTCCGGTTTTAACCGTCCCCTAGAAAGGTGTGAATCCTGTGAATCCAAAAAAGCTTTCTGTCATCCTCTTTTTTGTTCTGTTATTCGCTCTGCCTATCATCACCTTTGCCCTCCCCAAAAAGGAGTTTTCTGAAAGCGAGAACCGCGTCCTCGCCACCATGCCAAAGCTCACGGGGGAAACCCTCGCGGACAAATCCTTTATGAGCGGCTTTGACAGCTACTTTGCCGACCACTTTGTCTTCCGGGATCAGTGGATCTCTGCGAAAACCCGAATCGAGCTTCTCTCCGGCAAGCGGGAGATCGGCGGCGTGTTTATCTCCAAAAACCGCATGCTGGAGGACGTGCAGGAACCCGATGAAGCCTTAGTGGACAAAAACCTTTCCGCCATTAAGGAGTACGCCGCCTCTCAGGAAGAGGGGACGACCAGCGTACTGCTTGCCCCCACGGCGGCGGATATCTATAAGGAAGACCTGCCCTCCAACGCTCCGGTGATGGATCAGTCCCGCTTTATTCAAAACTCCTACGACAAGCTGGGCAGCGGTGTCTCTTGCATTGACGCCGCCGGCGCGCTGGGAAAAGCCAAGGGAAGCGATATTTTCTACCGTACCGACCATCACTGGACCAGCCTGGGCGCTTTTACCGCTTATCAGGCTTCGGCGTCCGCCCTTCAATTCTCCCCTCTTTCCAGGGAAGATTTCACTGTGGAGGATGCTTCGGACGAATTTTTGGGGACCCTTTACTCCAAAACGCTGTATAACGGCATCCCCTCGGATACCATCCAGCTCTACCACTACCAGGATGACAGCGCCGTGACCCAGGTAGTCGTCAACACCGGTTCTTCCAAAGAGAGCTATGACAGCATCTATTTCCGGGATTTTCTGGAGCAAAAGGACAAATACTCGGTGTTCTTAGGCCAAAACCAGCCGGTGGTTACCATTAAAACCAACAACCCCAACGGGAAAAAGCTGCTGGTGTTTAAGGACTCCTACGCCCACTGCTACGCGCAGTTTTTGATCCCTCACTATTCGGAGATCGCTTTGGTGGACATGCGGTACATGAGCGGCTCCTACAAAAACTATCTGGAGTCCTCCGACTACGATCAAACGCTCTTTTTATACAATGTCAGCACGTTTACCACCGATAACAGCGTCCAAAAGCTGTCATTGGCTAAATAACGCCGGCCTGAAAACCGGCCAAAAAAAGAGAGAGGCGACCCTTTATGAAAACCCTGTCCAAGCTGTCCGCAGCCGCTCTGTGCGCGGTGCTCCTCCTTTCCGGCTGCACCGCCGTCACCCCGGGCGGTATGCTTTCCAGCACCCTGTCCGACCCTTTGACAGCGGCCTCCCAAGCAGAAAGCACCCCGGCTGAAGACTCCCAGAGTGAGCCCCAATCCCAGGGCAGCCATAATCCCCTAACCGGCGAGAACACCCTCGCCGCTTCCGCCGTGGGAAAACGCCCGGTAGCCATTATGGTCAGCAACATTAAAAAATCCCTTCCCCAATACGGCATCTCCAGGGCGGACATCTGCTACGAGGTGCTGGCAGAGGGCGGCATCACCCGGATTATGGCTTTGTTTGCCGACGCCGGAAATATCCCCACCGTAGGCCCCGTGCGGTCGGTGCGGGATTATTATGTAGACCTGGCGGCCCCCTATGACGCTTTGTTTGTCCATTTCGGCGGCAGCCCCAAAGGCTATGACGTCATCGAGAACCGGGGCATCGACGATATCGACGGCATCACCCAGGAAAACGCCTTTATGCAGGACACCGCCTTAGCCGCTCAAAAAGGGCGGGAGCACAGCTTTTTTGTCACCGCCTCCACCCTGCAAAAAGGGATTTCTCAAAAAGGCTATTCCACCTCCGGCCAAGCCGAGGACGCTTTTCAGTTTGCCCCCTCGGCAGACGGCGCCACCAAGGGCGACCTTGACGCGAAAACGATTACCGTCCCCTACAGCGGTTACTGCACCGCTTCTTTTTCCTATGACGCTTCCTCCGGGAAGTATTTAAAAAGCCAGTTTGGCCAGGCGCATATGGACGGCGGAAACGGCCAGCAGGTCGCGGTGAAAAACGTTATCGTGATCGAAACCGCCTGCACCCCTATCGCCGGAGACGACAGCGGCCGCATTCAGGTAAACCTTTCCTATGGCAGCGGCTATTATGCCGCCGGCGGCAAGGCCGCTAAAATCAGCTGGAAAAAAGGGAGCTATCAAAACCCGCTTGTCCTCACCGGTCCGGATGGCAGCGAGATCAGCGTGGCTCCCGGGAACACCTGGGTCTGCGTGGTCAACGAAGGAAACGATGTGAGCTTTTCATAATCTATATTTTATTGATAGCAAGAGCCGCCCCGACCATTGGAGGGGCGGCTTTTGCTATGTTTTGGAGGGACTTAATCCTCATCGCCGGTTTGTTCCGGCGGATGCTTTTTGTCGATCCGCCCGGTGACAATCCGGTAGACAATCATCCCTATAGTCCCGATTCCGCCGAAGATCGCGAACAGCACCACCGTGCTCACCACATTTCCCTTAGCCAGATTCTCCCCGCCGATGACGGTAACCAAAATCGAGGGGATCCGCCCGATGGAAGAGATCACAAAAAAGCGCGAGGGCTTAATGGGCGTCAGCGCCGCCAGGTAGGTGAACACATCTTTTGGAAGCCCGGGGATAAAATATAACAGAAAAGCAATCAGCTCCAGCCGGCGGGAATTTTGCAAAAACCGAAACTTCTTGATATGCTTTTCTTCGATAAACGCCTCCACAAACGGCTCTCCATACCGGCGCACCAGGAAAAAGACGCCCATCGTCCCCAAAAGCACTCCCGCCGAGCAGAGAAGAAAGCCCCACAGGCTTCCATAGCACATCCCTGCGGCCATCTCGATGGGATCGGAGGGGATCACCGCAAAAAAGACCTGCACGACTTGGATCGCCAGCAAAACGGCAATCCCCAGCACGCCAAAGGACTCCATCCAGTCGGTAAGCCCGGTGATGGTAGATGGGTCGTTTAAAAACGCCTTCAGATAGGGAGCGTACCGTATAACCGCATAAACCACAAGCCCCAGCATAGCCGCGATTAACACCCACCGGATCACGGTGACCAGCCTTTTTCTGGACTGCTTTTGCAATATACTCCCCCCTCTTTTCACACCGTTTGTTTTATCTATAGTCTAATTTTTTTCAGGGCAAATGTCAATCACAAAGGGAGTGCTGCAAAACGAAAGTCTCGCAGCACTCCCTGTCCAAATTTTTGCACCGTGTACTATCATGGATTTACCGGCTTATCTATTCTAACCTATGACGTTGGCGGTGCTTTCATTCCTTTAATTGTAAAAGCGCTGGCCTTATTTTTTGATAACCGCCATGGGGTCCACCCATTTCCCGTCCTTTTTAAGCCCTAAATGCAGATGGGATTCCTCCGCGATTTCGCATTGGGCGGTGTCCCCCACGCTGCCGATCACCGTTCCCACCTTCACGGTCTCCCCTTTTTTCACATTGACGGTGGTGTTCAGGTTGCAGTAATATCCGGTGTAGCCGCCGCCGTGGTCAATCGTAATCATCACGCCCCACATGGCGTCCTCTTTGATCTCCAGCACGGTGCCGTCTGCACAGGCCTTCACCGGCGTGGATTTTGCTGCCTTGATGTCCACCCCGTCATGGGTGCGCCAATCCCCCATCGTCTTGCTCTTCACCAGTTCGTTGTTGGAAAACGCATTTAACACGTCACCGCTCAGCGGCATGGCAAAGGAGACGGAGGAAGAAGCTTGTGAGGTTGTCTGACTGCTTGTACTGCCGGAGGAGACGGATTTGCTGGAGGAGGAAGTAGACCCCGACGCCGGTTTTTGCGACGATGCGGACGAGCTTGTATTGACGGGCACGCCGCTCTGATTCTGATTCACATCCTCGGTGGGGAACCCCCACTCGTTGACGGAGGATTGGGACGAAATTTCCAGAGTATCGCCTCCATGGAGCTTGTCCATGGTGCGATTGACGGCGAAAAAAGTGGCCGCCCCCACCGCTACAATGCTTATGGCTAAAGCGATATAAAAGCCCTTTCCCCCAAAGACCTTTTCCGCTTTGGATTTCCCAAAATGGTTATTTTTCATAGACCTGACCATTCCTTTCCGATTTTATGCAGTGTCCATAAGGGCGCCTGGCGCCTTGGTTACTGTTAGTCTTGCCCGGTTAAATTGGGATTATGCCGTCCGGGCCGGAAAGTTTTTGAGGATTTTTGCGGTTTGTCCATAATCCGTCATACAGCTTACAAACCGAGGGAAAAACCCGCTCTTTAAAGACGGACAGGCAAAATGCGGGCGCATCTATGCAAAACCGGCAAACTTTTTTCAGAAAAAATGCTGATTTTTGAAAAAGCCATTGACTATCATTTCAGAAAAATATAGAATAAAAGTAATGTGATTTTGTGTATTTGTTACACAAGGCCGCTTTCATTGAGAAGCGGAACAACTAAATTTTGCATCGGCGCTTTCCCGGCAATCCCGGCAAAGCCGCCGGAAAGGACGGAACCATTTATGGCAAGAGTATACAACTTCAGCGCAGGCCCTTCTACGCTGCCCGAGTCCGTACTGAAAACTGCGGCGGACGAAATGTTGGATTACCACGGAAGCGGCCAGTCGGTCATGGAGATGTCCCACCGCAGCAAGGTCTATGAAGAGATCATCACCGGCTGCGAAGCCCTTCTCCGGGAGGTTATGAACATTCCCGACAATTACAAGGTGCTCTTTTTACAGGGCGGCGCTTCCTCCCAGTTTGCAATGATCCCCTTAAACCTGATGAACAAGTCCGGCAAGGCTGATTTTGTCATTACCGGCCAGTGGGCGAAAAAAGCGTATCAGGAGGCTTCCCGCTACGGCACCGCCAACGTGGTGGCTTCTTCTGCGGATAAAACCTTCTCCTATATCCCCACCCTTGACCCCGCCACCTTTGACAAGGACGCGGACTATTTCCACATCTGTTTAAATAACACCATCTACGGCACCAAGTTCCACACCCTGCCTGAAACCGGCGATGTGCCGCTGGTGGCGGACGTGAGCTCCTGCATTCTGTCCGAGCCCATCGACGTGTCCAAATTCGGGATGCTGTACGCCGGCGCCCAGAAAAACATGGGCCCTGCGGGACTGACGGTGGCTATCATCCGGGAAGACCTCATCGGCCATGCCCGTGACATCACCCCCACCATGTTCAACTACCAGACCCATGCGGACGCGGGCAGCATGTACAACACCCCGCCCACCTATGCGATCTACATCTGCAAGCTGGTGCTGGAGTGGCTGAAAAACGACATCGGCGGCCTGGAGAACATGAAAAAGATCAACGAGGAAAAGGCCGGCATTTTGTACGACTATCTGGACAGCAGCAAGCTGTTTAAAGGCACGGTTGAAAAAGGCAGCCGCTCGATCATGAACGTTCCCTTTGTCACCGGCGACGAAGAGCTGGACAAAAAATTCGTGGCCGAAGCGGGCAAAAAAGGTTTCGTGAACATCAAGGGCCACCGCACCGTCGGCGGTATGCGCGCTTCTATCTACAACGCCATGCCGGTGGAAGGTGTGAAGGCGCTGGTGGAATTCATGAAAGAATTTGAAAAAGAAAACGCCTAACCACATTTGGCTTTTAATTCCCCGAAAAACCGGCGCGCAACCCACGCCGGTTTTTCCCATCGGTTTTTTATTGGTTTTCACGGCTTTAACCATATTATTTATGAGGAGGAATCCCTATGTTTCAGATTAAGACCTTAAACAAAATCTCTCCTGCCGGTTTGGATCAGTTCCCCTCCGACAAATACACCTGCGGCGATGAAATTGAAAATCCCGACGCGATCTTAGTCCGTTCCGCCTCCATGCACGAGATGGAGTTTCCCAAAAGCTTAAAAGCTATCGCCCGCGCCGGCGCCGGCGTCAACAATATCCCCTGCGACAAATGTGCCGAAGAGGGCATCGTTGTGTTCAATACCCCGGGCGCCAACGCCAACGCGGTAAAAGAGCTGGTGCTGTTAGGCCTGCTTATCTCCTCCCGTAAGATCGTCCCCGCCCTGGACTGGATCAAAACCCTCAAGGGCAACGGCGCTGAGGTCAGCAAGCTGGTGGAAAAAGGCAAGAGCCAGTTTGTGGGTCCCGAGATTGCCGGCAAAAAACTGGGCGTCATCGGTTTGGGCGCTATCGGCGTGCTGGTGGCTAACGCCGCCACCCACCTGGGGATGAGCGTTTACGGCTACGACCCCTATCTGTCGGTCAACGCCGCCTGGAACCTCTCCCGCAATGTTAAGCACGCTTCCAGCCAGAAAGAGATCTTTGAAAACTGCGATTACATCACCCTGCACGTCCCCGCCACCCCGGAGACCAAGGGCATGATTAATTCCGAGTCCATCGCCACCATGAAAAACGGCGTGCGCATCTTAAACTTCGCCCGCGGCGAGCTGGTGGTGCCTGCGGACGTTCTCGCCGCGTTAAACGACGGCAAGATGAGCGCTTATGTCACCGATTTTGCCACCGATGAAATGCTGGGTGCTCCCGGCGTTGTGGCCCTGCCTCACCTGGGCGCTTCCACCCCCGAATCGGAGGACAACTGCGCCCGCATGGCCGCCCAGGAGGTCATCGACTTTTTGGAGAACGGCAACATCACCAATTCGGTGAATATGCCGGCCGCTTCTATGCCCCGGGCTACCAAATACCGCCTGTGCATCATCCACAAGAATATGCCCTCCATGGTGTCCCAGATCACCACGGCCATGTCGGACAACGGCGTGAACATTGAAAGCATGCTCAACCAGTCCAAAAAAGACTACGCTTATTCGATTTTGGATGTCTGCGATAAGGTGAACGACGACGTGCTGCAAAAGTTGGAAGCTGCCGACGGCATCATCCGCGCTTGGAGCCTGTAAGGGGCTTTTCCTGCATAACAGCAATTTGGTGTGCTGCAAAACGATCGTTTTGCAGCACACCTTTTCTTTTTCCGGCAGATTTTTCAGCATAAACAAAAAATTCACCGCCCTCTTGACAGACGCATAGGATGGTGGTAAAATAAATAAAAATTTAATCCGATAAACCGTTGAAGCGGAGATAACGGCAACAATGCCTATACAGAGAGCCTGGGATGCTGCGAGCCGGGTTAGAAACAAGTTGTCAAATGGACCGCCGAGGGCGCAGTCAACGGAACGGGAAAGTCCGTTCTCAGTATTCTGCGACGTGTTGGCATACGTCAGATGCCGGGGATATGTTGGTATCCTTCTAAGGGCACGGGGACTCCCGTGAATGCAAGGTGGCACCGCGGATCATATTGATGATGATTCGTCCTTGACAGATGATGGATTTTCTGTCAGGGGCGTTTTTTATTTTCAAAAACTCCTTTGACAGGAAAGGTCAAAGGAGTTTTTTCTTTTTGTGTTCCAGGAGGTATCGGCTATGAAAATTTCCCCCAGCCTAAGCGAAGCCAAAAAAATTGCCGCCGCCGGGCAGTACAACGTCCTGCCGGTGAGCTGCGAGATGCTGTCCGACTTCACCACTCCCATCGAGACGATGAAGATCTTAAAAAACATCTCCACCCACTGCTATATGCTGGAATCCGCCTGGGCAAACGACAAATGGGGCCGCTACACCTTTTTAGGCTTCGACCCCAAGCTGGAAATCACCTGTCAGGACGGCGAGATGAAGGCGGGAGACCTCACCTTCCACACCGACGACCCCGCCGCCTATCTCCGCCAGATCCTCGCTGGTTATAAAAGCCCCCGCTTTGATGACCTCCCCTCCTTTACCGGCGGGCTTGTGGGCTATTTTTCCTACGATTATCTAAGCTACAGCGAGCCCGCCGTCCGGTGCAACGCAGAGGACACCGAGGCCTTCAAGGACGTGGACCTGATGCTGTTTGACAAGGTGATCGCCTTTGACAACTTTCGCCAGAAGATCGTCCTGATCGTCAATATGCCCCTGTCCGACGTGGAGGTGGGCTACAACAAAGCGGTGCTGGAGCTGGAACGGCTATGCAGCCTTCTGCGCACCGGTGAAAAGAAAAACGAACCGGGCGGCCGCCTGTTAGGCGAGGTCACCCCGCTGTTTGACAAAGAGCGGTTTTGCGGCATGGTGGAAAAAGCAAAGCACTATATCCGCGAAGGCGATATTTTCCAGATCGTCTTGTCCAACCGATTATGCGCCCCCTTTGAAGGGAGCCTGCTAAACACCTACCGGGTGCTGCGCACCATCAACCCTTCGCCCTACATGTTCTACTTTTCGGGCACCGACGTAGAGGTGGCCGGCGCTTCCCCCGAAACGCTGGTCAAGCTGGAAAACGGCGTGCTGCACACCTTCCCTCTGGCTGGAACCCGGCCCCGGGGGAAAACCGACGAGGAGGACAAAGCTCTGGAAACGGAGCTTTTGGCCGACCAAAAGGAGCTCGCCGAGCACAACATGCTGGTGGACTTAGGCCGCAACGACCTGGGCAAGATCAGCAGGTTCGGCACCGTGCAGGTGGAAAAACTCCACTCCATTGAGCGGTATTCCCATGTGATGCACATCGGCTCCACCGTGCGGGGGGAGATCCGGGAGGAGTTTGACGCGTTAGACGCCATTCGGGCGGTGCTCCCCGCAGGAACCCTGTCCGGCGCGCCGAAAATCCGGGCCTGCCAGCTCATCGGCGAACTGGAAAACAACAAGCGGGGCATTTATGGCGGGGCCATCGGCTACATTGACTTTACCGGCAACATGGATACCTGCATCGCCATCCGCATTGCCTACAAGAAAAACGGCAAGGTGTTTGTGCGAAGCGGCGCCGGCATCGTGGCCGATTCGGTGCCCGAAAAGGAATATGAGGAATGCTTAAACAAAGCCGGGGCTTCCCTGAAGGCCCTGGAACTGGCACAGGAGGTGGAGTGATGATCCTGCTCATTGACAACTACGACAGCTTTTCCTACAACCTCTACCAGCTTGTAGGGGAGATCGAGCCGGATATTAAAGTCATTCGCAACGACGAGATGACGGTGAAAGAAATCAAAGCTCTCCGCCCTGACCGCATCATCCTCTCCCCCGGGCCGGGCAGGCCGGAAGATGCAGGCGTCATCATTCCGGCAGTGAAAGCCCTGGGCAAAAAGATCCCCACGCTGGGGGTCTGCCTGGGGCACCAGGCGATCTGCGCGGCGTTTGGCGCGACGGTCACCTACGCCAAGGAGCTGATGCACGGCAAGCAGTCCAGAGTGATCTTTGACGAAGCCTGCCCTCTGTTTTACGGCTGTCCCAAAACGGCTCCCGTGGCCCGCTATCACTCTTTAGCGGCGGACGCCGCCACCATCCCCCCGGAGCTAACGGTCACCGCCGTCACCGATGAAGGAGAGGTAATGGCGGTGCAGCACAAAGAATACCCCATCTACGGCGTGCAGTTTCACCCAGAATCCATCATGACACCGGACGGTAAAACCATGCTGAATAATTTCACAAAGGAGATGTGAGCCATGATTAAGGAAGCCATCGTCAAGATTGTGAATAAGCAAGACCTCACCTACGAAGAGGCTTACACCGTGATGAATGAAATCATGAGCGGCGAAACCACTCCCACCCAAAACGCGGCGTTTTTGGCGGCGCTGTCCACCAAAAGCGCCAAGGCCGAGACCACCGATGAGATCGCCGGCTGCGCCGCCGCCATGCGTGCCCACGCCACCAAGGTGGAAACGGATATGGATTTGTTTGAAATCGTCGGCACCGGCGGCGACAATGCCCACAGCTTTAATATCTCCACCACCTCCGCCCTGGTGGCGGCGGCAGGCGGCATGAAGGTGGCCAAGCACGGCAACCGCGCCGCCTCCTCCCAGTGCGGAACGGCGGACTGTCTGGAAGCCCTGGGGGTGAACATCCAGCAGTCCCCCGCCCGATGTATCGAGCTTTTAAACGAAGTGGGCATGTGCTTTTTCTTCGCTCAAAAATACCACACCTCCATGAAATATGTCGGCGCCATCCGCAAGGAGCTTGGTTTCCGCACCGTGTTTAATATCCTGGGCCCCCTGACCAACCCGGGCACCCCCTCTTTGCAGCTGCTGGGCGTGTACGATGATTATCTTGTAAAGCCCCTGTCCCAGGTACTTATTAACCTGGGCGTTCGGCGGGGCATGGTGGTGTACGGGCAGGATAAGCTGGACGAAATCTCCATGAGCGCCCCTACCACCATCTGCGAAATCAAGGACGGCTGGTTTAAATCCTACGTCATCACTCCCGAGGACTTTGGGTTTGACCGCTGCACAAAAGCCGATCTGAAAGGCGGCACGCCGGAAGAAAACGCAAACATCACCCTTTCCATCCTAAACGGTGAAAAAGGGCACAAACGAAACGCTGTCCTGTTAAACGCCGGCGCTTCCCTGTATATCGGCGGCAAGGCCGGAAGCATGAAAGAGGGCGTTGCCCTGGCCGGGGAGCTGATCGACTCCGGCAAAGCCCTGAAAACTCTTCAGCAGCTTATCCTGGTCAGCAACCGCCCGGAGGTATCGGCATGACGATTTTAGAGGAACTGGCCGCCCACGCCAAAGAGCGTGTGAAACTGGCAAAACAATCCCTCCCCCTGCCGGAGCTTCGCCGGCAGGCGGAATCCCTTCCCAGGGGGAACTTCCCCTTTGAAAACGCTTTAAAAAAGCCGGGGATCTCGTTTATCTGCGAATGCAAAAAGGCCTCCCCCTCCAAAGGGGTCATCGCTCCCCATTTTCCCTATCTTGCCATCGCAAAGGAGTACGAAGCGGCGGGAGCCGACTGCCTTTCGGTTCTCACCGAGCCCAAGTGGTTTTTAGGAAGCGATCGGTACTTAAAAGAGATTGCCGCCGCCGTTTTAATCCCCTGCCTGCGCAAGGATTTCACCGTGGACGAATATATGATCTACGAGGCCAAAACCCTTGGCGCCAGCGCCGTGCTGCTGATTGTCTCCCTTTTAAGCGTGGAGAAGATCAAAGCGTATCTCGCCCTTTGCGATGACCTAGGCCTTTCAGCGCTGGTGGAAGCTCATGACGAAACGGAAGTCATGGCAGCCACCCAGGCAGGGGCGCGGATGATCGGCGTCAACAACCGCAACCTGAAGGACTTTACTGTGAATACGGACAACAGCCGCAGGCTCCGTCAGCTTATCCCGCCCCATGTGCTGTTTATCTCGGAAAGCGGGGTCAAAACTGCCCGGGATGTGGCAAAACTCCGGGAGACCGGCGCCGATGGGGTGCTCATTGGGGAGACTCTAATGAGAGCCGCTGACAAAAAAGCAAAACTTAACGAACTGCGAGGGAGCCTATGACCAAGATCAAGCTTTGCGGCCTTTCCCGCCCTCAGGATATCGAGGCCGCCAATCAGCTGCGGCCCGACTATATCGGCTTTGTCTTCGCCCCGCAAAGCCGCCGGTATGTCTCCCCCGGGGCGGCGGCCCGGCTGAGGCGGCAGCTTGCCCCCAATATCAAGGCGGTGGGGGTGTTCGTACAGGAAAGCCCTGAAAATGCCGCCGCCCTTGCCGCAAAGGGGATCATCGATCTCATTCAGCTCCACGGGAACGAGCCGGAGGACTATATCCGGCGGTTAAGATCCCTTACCGGCGCGCCCATTATCAAGGCCTTTTCTATCGCAAGCCCCGAAGACGTCCGGAAAGCGCAGGAAAGCTCCGCCGATTTTATCCTGCTGGACTCGGGCAGCGGCGGGACGGGCAAAGCCTTTGACTGGGAACTGATCCGGGAAATTAAACGGCCGTATTTCCTCGCCGGAGGGCTTACCGTTCACAGCGCTGCCAGGGCCGTTAAGGCCCTTTCCCCCTATGGGGTGGACGTCAGCTCCGGCATCGAGACGGACGGCAAAAAAGACAGGAAAAAAATGGCGGCGTTTGTTCGCGCCGTAAGAGAGAATGAAAGGAAGTAGCATCCATGACAAACCCAAAGGGCCGCTTCGGCGTTCACGGCGGACAATACATCCCCGAAACGCTGATGAACGCGGTCATCGAATTGGAACAATCCTATAACCATTATAAAAACGATCCCGCTTTTAACCGGGAGCTTACCGAACTGCTCAACGAATACGCAGGCCGTCCCTCCCGCCTGTATTACGCGGAGAAAATGACCAAAGACCTGGGCGGGGCGAAGATATACCTCAAGCGGGAGGATCTAAACCACACCGGCGCCCACAAGATCAACAATGTATTAGGGCAGGCGCTGCTGGCAAAAAAGATGGGCAAAACCCGCCTGATCGCCGAAACCGGCGCCGGCCAGCACGGCGTGGCCACCGCCACTGCCGCCGCCTTGATGGGGATGGAATGCGTGGTGTTTATGGGCGAGGAGGACACCCGCCGCCAGGCCCTTAACGTCTACCGGATGCGCCTGTTGGGCGCCCAGGTGATCCCGGTCACCAGCGGCACGGCAACGCTGAAAGACGCGGTGTCCGAAGCCATGCGGGAGTGGACTTCCCGCATAAGCGACACTCATTACTGCCTTGGGTCGGTCATGGGTCCTCACCCGTTCCCCACCATCGTCCGGGATTTCCAGGCTGTCATCTCCAAAGAGATCAAGGAACAGATCCTCCAAAAGGAAGGGCGGCTCCCCGACGCGGTGATCGCCTGTGTGGGCGGCGGCTCCAACGCCATCGGCAGCTTTTACCACTTTATCGAGGACAAAGACGTGCGGCTCATCGGCTGTGAAGCCGCCGGGCGGGGCATCAACACCTTTGAAACAGCGGCCACCATCTCCACCGGGAGGCTGGGCATCTTCCATGGGATGAAGTCCTATTTCTGCCAGGATGAATACGGCCAGATTGCGCCGGTATACTCTATCTCCGCTGGTCTGGATTATCCGGGCGTCGGCCCGGAACACGCCTACCTGCACGATATCGGCCGGGCCGAATACGTTCCCGTCACCGATGATGAGGCGGTATGCGCCTTTGAATATCTGGCCAAAACCGAGGGGATCATCCCCGCCATCGAGTCGTCCCACGCCGTTGCCCACGCGCTAAAAATCGCACCCAAAATGGACAGTGATCAGATCGTCGTCATCACCATATCCGGCCGGGGGGACAAGGACTGCGCCGCCATCGCCCGGTACCGAGGGGAGGATATTCATGAGTAGGATTCAAACAGCATTCGAAAACGGCAAGGCGTTTATCGCCTTTATCACCTGCGGCGACCCGGATCTTTCCACTACTGCCGCCGCTGTTCGCGCCGCCGCAGAAAACGGCGCGGATTTGATCGAACTAGGCATCCCTTTTTCCGATCCCACAGCCGAAGGCCCTGTCATCCAGGGGGCGAATATCCGGGCGCTGAAAGGCGGCGTCACCACCGATAAGATCTTCGCCCTTGTCAAAGAGCTCCGCCGGGATGTGACCATCCCGCTGGTGTTTATGACCTATGCCAACGTGGTGTTTTCCTATGGGGCGGAGCGGTTTATTTCCACCTGCAAAGAGATCGGGATTGACGGGTTAATTCTGCCTGACATCCCCTTTGAGGAGAAAGAGGAATTTTTGCCCATCTGCCGCAGATACGGCGTTGATCTGATCTCGCTGATCGCTCCTACGTCCGAAAACCGCATTGCCATGATCGCCAAGGAAGCGGAGGGCTTTTTATACATCGTTTCCAGCCTTGGGGTCACCGGCATGCGAAGCGAAATCAAAACCGATCTTGCTTCCATCGTGCAGGTCGTGTGCCAGAATACCGACACCCCCTGCGCTATTGGATTTGGCATCTCCACCCCGGAACAGGCGGCAAAAATGGCGAACCTTACCGACGGTGTAATCGTCGGCTCAGCTATCGTCAAGCTGTTAGAGCGATACGGCAAGGATGCTCCGCCCCATATCGGCGCGTATGTCAAATCCATGAAGGACGCACTGCGCTCCTGAAGAATGATAGAAATCTGTGCAGCAAAAGGCCGCCCATTTTTTATGGGCGGCCTTTTTTCAGTTTTCATTATCCAGCTATAAAAAGGACGCCTTTTGCCTTAAGAACGCAAAAGACGGTTTTTCTTCATACCGGTATCCCTCCGCTTCCCCCTGACACACAAAAAAAACAAGGGCTGAACATCAGCCCTTGTTTTTTATGCTCTTATTGTTGCAAATTTATGCTTATTTGCGTTTTTTGCTCAGCACGACAGTCGCCGCAGCAACTCCAGCCAGAACAACCACGCCAGCGATCGGAAGCGCGCCCGTTACAGGGTTGGTGCCATCGTTGTCGCTGTCACCGGTGTTGGTGTTGCCATTACCAGTGTTGTAGTCATAGCTGTTGTTACCGGTGTTGGTGTTGCCGTTACCGGTGTTGGTGTTGCCACCGTTGTTGTCGTTATCGTTGTCGTCATTGTCGTCAACATCGCTGCTGTCGCTGGGCTCGTCAGAAGAGGTATCCTCATCAGAAGAGGTGTCGTCGCCGGGATCAGAAACGATCGCCAAAGAATCAGGGTTCTGTACATTGTACAGAGAAACCGCATCTTCTGCATCGCTGATCGCATAGTGCGCCATATCTTTGCTGATGTTCAGCTCTACAACGCCCGCGCCAATCAGACGGCCTTCCACATGGGTCAGATGCTGGCCAGCCGCATCATTGAAGATCGTCTCCAGATCAGCCTGGGTCATCTTGACGACAAAGCTCTTATAGCCGTTTTCATCTACCGGCGCTTTCACATAATCCGCTTTGGTGAAGGGGATCGTGAAATCGCCATAGCCGTACTTGTTGTCAAACTGGAACAGTACCTCGGTATCCTCTAAAGCTTCCAGAGCCGCTTCATCAGCAACTTTCACTTTGTATACCGTCACAACGCCGTTATCCCAGTTTTCTCCATCGGTTGCATTAACCGTAAAGTTCCAGAACGCACGTCCAGAGTTAGGCGCGATGACATAGGTGCCATCATCGGACTCGTAAGCTTCGCTCTCATAGACAAGCTTATCCGTAAAAGTTTCCTCCGTCAAAATCGGAACTACTTTCTCGGTAGAATCGTAACCGATGTTCAGCGTCTTACCGTTTACCAGATAGCCTTCCTCATTGGCTACTACTGTTCCATCCTCGGGCTCCTCGGGAGTTTCAGAACCGGACTCGGTAGACTCGGTGGATTCGGTAGATTCGGTGGACTCGGTAGACTCAGTGGATTCCGTAGACTCATTAGACTCGACGGGGGGTTCCTCTACCTCGTGAGAAGGAGTCCACTCATCCTCAGTAGGAACGCCGCTCAGATCGCCGCTGTTCGCAACCGCTTCATAGGCTACGCGGTAGCCATCGTTCTGTGCGCTGAAATTGTAGTCCGCATCGGCAACTACAACTTTATCGATCGTGCCGGTAACGCCCTTAGGCTGCGCGATGATTTCACGGCCGTTGCCTTTGGTGACCAACACAACGATCGCCTTGTCGGGATTCTCTTCGGTAGCATTCTCGTCAAAGCCAATGGTTGCGTTGTTCTGCCAGATATAGCCCTTTCTTTCCAGGGAAACCCGGGTGGAAGACTCCTCAATGGGGTCGCCGCCTGCTTCGCCCGCGCTGGTTACGCCGGTGATGGTGTAATAAACGCCGATTTTGTAAACTTTTTCACCGTCGAACGCGGTAGCTCCAGGATCGCTGGGGTTAACCTCGGCTCCTTTCACGCAGTACAGACCGAACAGCTCGGCACCATCGCTCTGAATGTTCCAGACGTGGTTTTCTGCGTCCGCGCCGTTTGCACCATGGGTTCCAAACAGGCTGGCATCCAGAGTAGCGTAAACGCCGTTTTCATCGGGCTCCAACGGCATTGTGATATCCGCCGCGCCCGCAAGCAGGGTCGTACCTGCTACCATCGCCGCCGCCAAGGTGACGGAAAGCACCGATAACAGGCCCTTTCTTTTCTTCATAAAAATATCCTCCTTTAAACGCCTTTCACAAAATTTTGTAATGTTTGAAAGGGTTTCTGTAAAGCATCATAGCACACTTGTCATCAAAATGCAACCTGAAATTATGCGCACATTATGAAAATTCAAAAAAACTTCATAGCCTGTCTGTTAAATATATACAAGCAATTCCTATATGTATAATTCCAGGGGATTTTCTTTCTTTTTCTTTCCTACCGATCCTTATTTTTCCTTTTTCGGTTGCCGGATTTTTCCGTCCATGCTATGATAATGGATAGAATTGACATAAGGGCGGCGGTAGATGATGCGTATGAAAAAATACATTTTAGCTCTGGATCAAGGGACTACCAGCTCCCGGGCTATCCTGTTCGATCAAAAACAAACGATAATCGGTACGGCCCAAAAGCAGCTCACCCAGTACTATCCCCGGGAGGGCTGGGTGGAGCATGATCCTATGGAGATCTATTCCTCCCAGTACGGGGTGATGACCGAAGTGCTGGCCCGGTGCGGTGTGGATCCGTCTGAAATTGCCGCCATCGGCATCACCAACCAGCGGGAGACTACCATCCTGTGGGATAAACAGACCGGACGTCCTATTTACAACGCCATTGTGTGGCAGTGCCGCCGCACGGCAGGGATGGTGGATGAGCTTACCGCCCGCGGGCTTTCCCTGGATATTCAGAAGGCCACCGGCCTAATCCCCGACGCCTATTTTTCCGCCACTAAAATCAGGTGGATTCTCGACCATGTGGACGGCGCCCGGGAAAAGGCGGAGCGCGGGGAGATTCTATTCGGCACGGTGGACAGCTGGCTTGTGTATAAGCTCACCGGGGGCAAAGTCCATGTAACCGATACCACCAACGCCTCCCGGACGATGCTGTTTAATATCCACACCATGGCGTGGGATGAAAGGCTTTTAAATGCGCTTTCCATCCCCCGGCAGATGCTGCCCCGGGTGGTGAGTTCCAGCGAAATATACGGGTACACCACCCTGCAGGATGTGCGGGTGCCCATTGCCGGGATGGCCGGCGACCAGCAGGCGGCTTTGTTTGGCCAGTGCTGTTTTGAAAAAGGGGAGGCCAAAAACACCTTCGGCACCGGCTGTTTTTTATTGATGAATACCGGGGACACCCCTTTTCAAAGCCAAAACGGGCTTTTAACCACTTTAGCCGCCAGCCCGGACAAAACTCCCCGGTACGCTCTGGAGGGGAGCGTCTTTGTGGGCGGCGCCGTTATCCAATGGCTGCGGGACGAGCTAAGGCTCATCGGGGAAAGCCCGGATGCAGAATACTATGCCCAAAAGGTGCCGGACACCGGCGGGGTTTATCTGGTTCCCGCCTTTGCCGGGCTGGGCGCGCCCTATTGGGATATGTACGCCCGAGGCTGTATCGTTGGCCTGACCCGGGGCACCAAACGGGAGCACCTTATCCGGGCGGCCCAGGAATCCATCGCCTACCAGACCCGGGATCTGGCCGCGGCCATGGAAAAGGACACCGGCCTTTCCCTGCCCGCCCTCAAGGTGGACGGCGGCGCCTCCCGGGATGGATTTTTAATGCAGTTCCAGGCGGATATCTTAAACCGGCCGGTCCTTAGGCCCGTGGTGCGGGAGACCACCGCCCTGGGCGCCGCCTGCTTAGCCGGCCTTGCCGTGGGTTTTTGGAGCGGCGAGGAAGAGCTTCGCTCCCTTTGGCGGCAGGATACCGCTTTTGCCCCCAACATGGAGGCCTCCCGGCGGGAGGAGCTGCTTCGGGGCTGGGACAAAGCCGTGGGCAGAAGCCTGCGCTGGGCAGAGCCGTAAATCTTTTTTCTTGAAGCATCAAAAACGCGCTGCAAAAGCACTTGCCACCTGCACTGAATGGGTGGCAAGTGCTTTTGTATATTCTGAATACCATTATACTTTTTGTAAATTATCCTGCTGCCATTCCTCCCGGGTGATGCAGGAAAAATGCTCGGTGCGCCGCTGGCCTAAAAGGGGACACAGCTTTTGCCGTTCGGTATGGTGATACCGAAACCCGCATTTTTGCGCCGCTCGTTTGGAGCGGTCGTTCCCGTCGTAATAAACGCACCAGATCTTCGCAAGGCCCAAATTCTCGAAGCCCCGGCGCAAAAGCTCCCTTACCGCCTCCGGCACCAGCCCTTGCCCCCAGTAAGGGACTCCGATCCAGTAGCCCACTTCCCCGTCGTTTGGCCCGATGGAGCCGCTGTCGTTGGTGGCCCCGGCAGTCATCAGCCCGGCGCAGCCCACCGGCTCCGTTTCTCCTCTGAGGATCAGAGCGTATGTCTCCGGCACGGAAAGCACCTCCCGGATTACCCGCCGGCTGTCCTCTACGCTCACATGCGACGGCCACCCGGCGATGGGACCCACCCGTGGATCGCTGGCATAGCGGTATAAGGCCGGAGCATCCTCCGGCTCCCAGGGCCGCAGCAAAAGCCGTTTTGTTCTTAAAATCACTCTGCTCTCCTCCGTCTGCCAATGATCTGCTTGGCGCTTTTGATGATCGGGCGGATATTGATGGCGATGATAGCAAGCATCAAAAGGCTCACCCAGATCATCCAGCCGTTCACTTCCGCTATCATCAAAAAGCATTCCAGTAAAATCAGCACCGTGTTTAAGACAAGATTGGGAATATTCCAATGCATCTTGATATACCGGGTGGAACTGATCGCCCGCAGGACAAACACGATAAAGTAGCTGACCAGCGAGGCGAACGCCGCTCCATTGGGGCCAAACTGCGGGATCAAAAACAGGTTTAGCACCACGTTGACCGCCGCACCCACGATGGTGGTGACAAGAGACCGGATACTGCGCTTTTCCACCATGTAAACGCTGCCCAGAAAGGTGACCAGGTTGGAAAAGACAATGGCTACGGTGAGCAGAGGAATAAACTGCCAGCTCGCATAATAGCTTTCATCTACCAGGATCACGGTCACCACTTTAGAAAACAGGATAATAACCGACGCGCAGATAAACAGAATCGCGCTGTAGGAGCGGAACACCTTGGAGAAAAACCGCCCCCGCTGCTTTTCCTCCGTCACGGCGGAGATCTGCCAGGCGTTTAAAAACACATCCCCCACCAGCGAAATCGCCGTAGGGATCTTGGTGGCGGCGGAATATAAGCCGTTGGCGCTGTTGCCTAAAAAGTGAGTCACCAGAAACCGGTTGGAAACATTGGTGATCCACCAGAAGATCGAATTGGGGATCATGGGGATCGAGTATCTAAGCATCTCCCGGGAGGTGTCCCGGCGAAGGCCTTTAAACCGGATATATTGGGGGAGCTTTCCCATCACCGACAAAAAGATCACCGACAAAAAGTCCGAGCAGACCATAGCCAGAATATACCCGGTGACCCCCCATTTAAAGCCGGATAAAAACAGCACATAAAACCCCGCTGTGGTAAGGGTGGCCAAAATGCCGTCCACGGCAAACAAGCGCACTTCTCCCCTGGCTCTGGTAAACTGGGAACACAGCGACCGCAGGGAGGACATGAGCACAAACAGGCAGGTTAAGACCATATGCCCTTTAAAAAAGCTCATCATGCCAAGCAGTGGTGAGACAAGCAGCAAAAGAATAAACCCGGTGAGCACCGACAGCACACCGGTGGAAAAAACGTCCTCCTTGCGGTAGGCCTTATCTAAGCCAAACCGGATAATCCCGTTGGTGATCCCCAGGGATACCAGCGGGAGCAAAAAGTTCCCCGCCTGAAAAATCAGGTCCGCCTGTCCCATCTGGTCGGTGGGAAGCACCCGGGTTAAGTAGGGCATCAGGATAAAGGACAACAGCTTGGAGCCAAACGTTCCGATGGCAAAAATCAGCGTGTTGGCCAGCAGGCGCTTATATCGGTTCATTCCTTCGCCTCCGTTTTGTCAAAAAGCATTTTTGTCTGCTAAAACCGCCAAGATACGGCGTGAAAATCGCTAAAAAGAAAACAGGGTATAACAGCCGCTCTGTGGCTATTATACCCTGTTTTGTGGGATATGACAACTTTTTTGGTCGTTTTGTAAGAAATTCGAGGCAATTCAAGCAGCTTCAAACTTCTTTAAGATTCTTTCTAGTCTTTCAGCTCACGGCCATAGATTTCCACGTCTCCGATGCGGGCAACGCCGTCTGCGCCGGGATCTTCCACCGTCAGCCGGACGTATTTGGCCGGGATGGGCGGCAGGTCGATATCGGTGACGTTTTCGGTGTTCCCGGTCACCTGGTCGGCGGTGGCCCACTCGTTTCCGTCCATGCTCACCTGCAGGGTGAAATCCTTGGTGTTCAAGGATTCGTCCATCCAGTCAAAGCCCGCATGGCGCACCACATAGCGGCTGATCTCGTACTTGCCGCCCAGATCAAAGGTAAGGGTTGCTCCCTTGCCGTTTTGGGAAACCCACTTGTTGTCGCCGTAAGGAGAACCGTTGACCGCCTTCATGGGATCCACGGTGTCGTCGCTGGCGGTCACCGTCAGCTTGTTTGACAGCGCCAGGTTGTAGGGGAGGTTATAAGCCTCCGCCAACAGGGCGAAGAAGTGGTCGGCGCGCAGCACTTCCACCTTGCCGGGAGCCAGCGCTTCGCACATCTCTTTAAGCTTTTGCAGGTTTTCCGGCGTCAGCGACCAGGAAACCGCCTGTCCCGCCAGGAACATGGGCTTGGTGCCGTCAAATTTCTTGATAGAGGGCTCTAAATGCTTAAAAATGTCCTCAATGGTCTCGGCATACGCCGGATAGTTGGGGACAAAGGGAAGACGGTCGTTTTCCACATGCAGCGTTAAAGGCGCAGGCTTCTGGAACCAGTCTTCCAGCGTCAGGCCGTACAGGGTGCGGGCATATTTTTCGTAGGATTCAAAATGCACCTCGTTTAAAATATCCCAGATGGTGATCGCCCGGATCCCCGTTTTGTTTAAGTACTGCTCAGACAGCTTGACA
Source organism: uncultured Clostridia bacterium (assembly GCA_944386475.1). Classification (GTDB taxonomy): domain Bacteria; phylum Bacillota; class Clostridia; order Oscillospirales; family Ruminococcaceae; genus Metaruminococcus. Next base: position 25,312 of record CALXBH010000023.1, read on the forward strand.
TACGCGTCGGTCAGGTCTTTGTCCTTTAAGTACAGCCGCTCGTGATGGGAATCGTAGATGAGCGCGTACCCCAGTCCGGACGGGCCGGAAGAGAAAAAGTCGTTGGGAGTAGCCGTATCATAGTAGTAATTTAAAATCGACGGGCCGATGTCCACTAGGCCAGGGCTTACCGTCCAGTTGATGGGGATGCTGCCGCGGTTTTTATCCTGCCACAAAATGTGCATCACATGCTGGCAGTACTGCACATTGTCGCCGTCGCTTAAAAACATCGCCAGGTAAACCTTGTTTTCCAGCTCGGGCTTTTTGGGCACGGCGGGGATGTGCATCCGATGAGGCATGCCCCCGTGAACCGTGGCGTTTTCATAATAGTCCGAGGGGATGGTGGAGATGCCGTGGGCAGTGCCCGCGCCGATGCCGGAGCGCTCTTCCGGATACCAGCCCAGCAAAATGCTCTCCCCTGCTTTTAAGTCGCCCAAGAAGCGGTGCAAAAGCTCCTCCTCGTCTTTTTCCCGGGCATCCAGCCACACAATGGCCGCCTGGCAGGCCGCCGCCATATCCCTTGTATAACCGGTGTGGTCGTTGGGACACAAGGACACCATCACCCGGCGGGAGCAGTCTTTCCAGTAATTGTCATACAAATAGCTGTAAACCTCCACCGCAGTGGTGCAGGTAAGGCCGGTCAGGTCGCAGACCACCGGCAGGTCGATGCCGTTTTTGGCAAAGCTGGGGTACAAAAGCACGTCCACCGGGATCGCGCCCTTAAGCCCCGCGATGGTGCAGGCCAGATTGCGGAAATGATGGCTCTTTAAATCGTCGTACAAAACCACGCCGGAAAGCTCGCCCTGATATTTGCGCAGCAAGGCATACAGGCCGTCGCATTCCTTACGGTTTAAGCCCATGACCTCGGGCCACACGTCGGGGCCTTCTTCCATCTGCGCTTTGATGCCGTTTAAATAGATACGGGGTTTCACCCGGTTGATGACGCCCTGCATCGTCGCCAGCATCGACAGGGTGGTGTCGCTTACATAAGTGACGGTGATGCTGTCAATGGGATCGGACGGAGCGGCAAACCAGGGAAGCGCCTGGCCCTCGGGCCAGTACATGCCCTGCTCTACGGTCTGGGGTTTTGCCCAGGGGACGAATTTGTTTTCACGATTCATGGGAAATCCTCCTCTTTGCGCGGGAAACCCCGCTTTCATTGTCGTTTTCCATGCGGTTTTATTATAGCAAATCGGGGGTGGAAATGCAATTCTTTCCTGTGCCCGTGCCATAAAATTCCGAAAAGGTCACCTGTTCATACCGATTTCTTATAACCGGCAGGTCAGTAAGCGCTTTTACCACCATGTTTCCTTTATGGATCGTAATCTTCCGATCTTCGGTTTGAACCTTGACAAAAATGCCGGCGTCCTGCTCCAGCCGGTCTACCAGCACATAGGTCTCTCCCTGCCACCGGACCACATACAGGGTATGCGGCCCAGCGGCGGCAAAGGTGTAAACCGTCGCACCGATGGTCAGCCCCCCAATACGATTCCGGCAAAAAACAAAGCCTCTTTGGGAGACCTCTGTCGTTTCAGGGTCCGAGGCAGGCCTTGGACCCCCCAGGAGAGAAGCTTTCGAAGCAAAAAATAAAAAAGACATGTGCTTCCCAGTATCCAAAATAGACATTGGCCCCTATCTTGATCCCCTTTGCCCATTCCGCCAGAGGAACCTGCAGCTTCTGCAAAATCAAAAATATCAGCACGACCAAAAGGTTGACCAGTGTTCCAAATAAAAACGACCATTTTAAAACGGGGAATATCTCCATCTTTTCCAGCATATCAAACATTGCATACAGCAAAAGCAGTCCGGCCCCGCTCAGCAGCGCCGTTACCAAATAAGGGGCCAATATGGCCGGATCTGCTCGAATGTAGGAAAGGGGTATCCCATAGGCGGTATAAAGCCCCGCTTTGCAGGCCGCCGCCCAGGGCAATCACCAAAGTCTGCAAAACGTCGATAGCGTTAGTAAAAAAGCTCATATTCACATTTCCTTTCGTTTTGTAGAATTGTTATTGAAGGTCCGTTGCTGTCAATTCGTACATCTCGAAAGGCTCATCCGGCTTTACAACGGCCGGTTTGCGTTTCATGTACCGTTCCATATCAAAGAGGTATTTCTTGTCGGCGTCGGCGGTGTACTTATAATTCGGGTGCTTCGTTATATCGTATTTGTCGCTGAAAAAGGGTCGTACCCCGCGTAGCTGCAAAATACATTTGCCTCCGTCCATAACGGCAAGCTCATCTTGCGTCATAAGCTCCTTGCCGAGCTTTTGAAAATTCAGTCCGTAGGATTTTTCGCGCCCTCTGTTTTCAGAAGTATTGAAGCTGTCAATCGTTTCTTTGCCGAGTATTTCCGACATTTCTTTAAGGGTCGTTTTTTCCTTGCCGCCCAAGAAAAGGGTGGTGTCGCAGTTGCCGACTATGGTATCTGCATTGTCCTTGTAGATTGCTTTTAGCTGGCTCTGCGACTGCAAAATAATAGAAGCCGAGATTTCCCGGCTTCGTATGGTAGCTATGAGTTTGTCAAAGCGTGGAATTTGTCCGATATTCGCAAATTCGTCGAGCAGGCACCGCACATGAACGGGTAGCCGCCCGTTATAAACGTCGTCCGCTTTATCGCACAACAAGTTGAATAACTGTGTGTAAAGGATTGATACGACAAAATTAAAGGTGTCGTCGGTATCGGAAATGATTACGAATAGGGCGGTTTTCCGGTCGCCTATAGTATCAAGCTCCATTTCGTCGGTTTCCATTAGTTCGCGCAGTTCCTTAATATCAAAGGGGGCAAGTCTGGCTCCGCAGCTAATCAGTATGCTCTTAGCTGTCTTGCCCGAAACGAGTTGTCAAGGACTTTTTAATCAAATTCACAAAAAAGCCACAAAAAAAGTGCCAGGAAGCAGATTTTAGCTCCTGACACTTTGGCGGATGGGTTATTTTCTCCTGCTTAACAGTTTGTCGCAAAGGTACGCATATTCCGGCAGTTGGTCGATATAGGGTTTCCAGCGCCGCTTAATCTCGGCCAGTTCCAGCGGATCGGCGTCCTCGAAGTCATGGTCGTTTCCGGTCATTCCAAAAACATCCAGTGCTATATCATTCAAGCACTCAT
>CALXBH010000024.1 GCA_944386475.1 uncultured Clostridia bacterium
GCTGAACTTACTTCGGGGTTTCCTTTAGGGGTCAGCAATGAATTTTCGGCTCCTGCCGCTAAGGTGACCGTTAAAACCGGAAAGTTGCTGCTTATTTTTTCAAAAGATTAAAGGGAGTGCTGCAAAACAAACGTTTTGCAGCACTCCCTTTTTTTGGCTGGAACATCCTTCGGAACCATTTGCGCTCCTAAGGCGTATAATAGGGTACCGAGGGCTGAGAGGGGGAAGCCGGATGAAAAAAAGATGCAGGCGGCGCAAAAATGCCATTCCGCCCTCCTATCTGGCGATTGCCTTTGGGATTGGCCTGATTCTTTTTCTGATCTGCCCTTATCGGATCTTATTGATCGCTGCGGCGATTTTGCTGATCCTTTTAGGTATCGGATGCCTGCGGGGCCGGTGACGCGCTAAAAGCGCGTTTTTAGATAGATGCCTGATCTTACTTTTTTAGGAGGAATCTGCCGTGAAAGTTGTCGTCATTAAAAGCCCTAAATTTCTGGCCGGAATCCTGCGGTTCCTGTTTAAAATCAAAAAAGAAGAGGCATAAAGGCCCGGCTGAAGACTGTAAGCCCTATCCTAAATGGACAGGGCTTACAGTCTTCAGGAGTATGTTTTTTTCATCAGATCGCCCGTTCCATCTCTTTTTTCAGGCGTTTAATGATCCTTTTTTCCAGCCTGGAAATATAGGACTGGGAGATGCCGATTAAATCCGCTACCTCTTTTTGGGTGTGTTCCACGCCGTTTTTCAGCCCAAAGCGCATCTCCATGATGGTTCGTTCCCGAGGATTTAAGTTTTCTACACACTGATTCAGAAGATCCCGCTCCACCTCATTTTCAATGTCTTTGTTGACGCTGTCGGATTCGGTGCCCAGAATATCGGACAGTAAAAGCTCGTTGCCGTCCCAGTCCACGTTAAGGGGCTCGTCAATGGAGATCTCATTTTTCAGCTGGGAGCTTTTGCGCAGGTACATTAAGATCTCGTTTTCGATGCAGCGGGAGGCATAGGTGGCGAGCTTAATATTTTTCGCAGGACAAAACGTATTGACAGCTTTAATCAGCCCGATTGTTCCGATAGAGATTAAATCCTCCACGCCGACACCGGTAGACTCGAACTTTTTGGCGATATATACCACCAGCCGGAGGTTGTGGACAATCAGTGTCTCTTTGGCTTTGGGCTCGCCGGTCTCCAGCTTTTCAAAAACGACGCACTCCTCTTCCTTGGTCAGCGGGGGAGGGAGGGTTTCGGGGCCGTTGATATAATGCACGGGATGGATAAACCCCAGCTTCTGAAGCAGCTTTCTCCCTAAGCGCAGCAAAGGATTTTTTGACACGTCCACAACACCTGTTAGCATATAAGACCATTCCTTTCTATGGGTGAAAGCCGCCCTGGGCACAATTTTATTTGATATCGGACAAAAGTTTCGTATGGATGACGGCGTGATATTCTCCCTGGGACACCGGGTTGGAGGAAATCCCTACAAAGGCTTCCAGTTCCTGCTTTTGTCCCTGCTTATCCAGCAAATACAGATGGTCCGGCTTAAAGCAGATCATCATCCCTTCGTATCCCACAGCGTGGTAGGGGACGGCCCGGAGCTTAAATCCTTCCCGGCCGGAAAAATGCCCCGCTACTGTATCCATGTCGCCAGCTTGTATTCCCGGCTGTAAGGAAAGGGGGATTAGCTCCTTAATGCTGGAAAAATCGCACACAACCACCGGAAGCCCGCTGATGGAATCGCATAGCTTGTTCCCGTTGTCCGCGAGACCGGTGACCAGAACCTGTTTTCCGCTTTGTTCAATGAGCAGGGTATACAGCTCCGATTTATGTACCCGTTGTCTCAAAAGATAGGTAATCAGCCGGATGATGGCATAGGCGGCTATGGTTCCGATCACCAGCGCCAGAGAAGAAATCTGAAAGTAAACGGTTCCGTTGCGGATGACCATTCCTGCCGGGGCGATAAACAAAAACAACGCTGTCATGGCGCCTGCGAACAGGAAGTTGACTCCAAAAAATAAAAGCGTCCGCTTTATATAAACGGCAGGGGAGTCAAATCCAAAGGCGATTAAGGTCAGCAGACAGGCTAAAACGAGTTTGATCCCCCACAGCAGGATAAAGGGGAGGTGATCCACCAAAATCAGCAGGGAGGAAAAGCTTCCCGCTAAAGCGGATGCCACTAACCGCAGCCTCTTTACCTTTTTGCTGATAAAGCAGGCCGTCCCCAGCAGGAGAAAATAATTTACAAATAAATTTACGGCCAGCAGCACATCCAGATAGATCACCTGGGGCATAACGGGACGCCTTCCTTTCCCACCCGTCTTTTTTCTCCGGGCTTTTCTATCATTATACCGGGATGGAAGGGCGCTTTTTTGTCAAAACCCGTTCGCAGAAAAAAGATGTTTTGTCAGCTAAACAGCCGGGAAAAAAAGCCGGGCTTTTTCCCGGGGATTTTATGGTTTTGCTCAAAGCAGACTAAAATCGTATCTTCACCGATGACCTCGATTTCTCCCCAGCGAATGACGATATCCTCCTCCCGGCCTAAAAGGCCGAACAATTTGGCCCGTCCATACACAACGATGCTCAAAACCTCCGCGTTACAGGTGTTGATGTCTACATCGTCCACATAGCCCAGCTTGCATCCGTCTTTTACGTTGATCACTTCTTTGTTCCTAAGATCGTTTACCCGGGTTATCATGAAGGATCACTTCGCTTTTGTCAAAGTTGTAGCACTATCATTGTATTCGGCTATAATCCTGATTTATTCGCCTTTTTTAGAAAAGAATCGGACGATAAAACAAGACAAGTTTTATCGTCCGATTCTTTCCGGCTATATTCATGGGTGGGATGCATCAGGAAAAATCCTTATTCTTTCTCCACAAGGCTTTTCTTTTTTTGTTTAACTTTCTCAGTCCCTTAGAGCCATAATGCGCAAGAAAAATGAACAAGCCCATCATTGCTATATACTCTGTAAAAAAGAGCAAAACCGGCCTTTCAAAGTCGAAGAACACAAAGGAAGACATCAAAAACAGATAAGATAAAATTTGATTTTTTATAAGGGCATAGACGCCATAACCGGCAATGAAAACAGCTGCGATGCGCAGGATGATCCGCAGGAGCTTAGAGGAAACCGGCCCCGTAGCCTTTCGTACCATACCGAGGATCATATTCCAGTGCAGCCCCAGATGCAGGACCATCAAAACAAATCCCCAAAATGCGGAGAGTACATGCAGCCGCCTTGCCAGTGCGACTCCGCCGGAAATTGGCAGGAAGGCAAAAACCTCTCTGGAAAGAATGATGCCGCTTACCATTAAGCCGAGCATGGAAAGGAGCAGGACAAAGTTGATGACGGTTTGCACGATACGCACAGGCGTATAGATCCCATTAAAAAGATGGCTGTACCAGCTCCGGTTTAAAATGTGATGGGCAATCCATAGAACCAGCATCCCCACGCCCAGCCATTCGTGGGCAGAGTCTCCCGTCAGCTGCCGCGCCATCAAAAACAGCAGCAAAACTGTCATCAACAGGTCTACCGCTATTTTCAGAATAAAACTTTTTTTCATCAGACCATTCCTCCCGTACGGATGAAGGGCCTGTCAATCAAAGCCCTTCATCCGGCTCCCATTATTCTGCCGTCAGATGAAGTCCATTGACCCAATCGACAACTTCGCTTTCAGCGTTTGCCACACTGTTTCGGGAGATAGAAAGGCCATCCGAAACAACCGTCGCATTCGGCTGTAATTCGGAAATAGTCTGAATTGTTCTGGAAAATCCGCTGCCGCCGTGGGCGGTAAAGGGAATGATGGTCTTGCCGCTGAAATCATATTCTTCCAGAAAGGTATACAGCGGCATGGGAAGGTCTGCGTTCCAGTTGGGGAACCCTAAAAAGATGGTATCGTAACTGTCGAGGTTTTCAATCTGCGTTGCAAGCTCCGGCCGGGCGTCTTCGGCTTTTTCTTCATAGGCAAAATCTAAAAGGGCATCGTGCGTTGTGGGATATTCCTGCACCGTTTCGATGCGGAACAGATCACCGCCTGTCTGCTGTTTAATAATCTGTGCGATGTACTGATTGTTTCCCATGAGCTCGCCGTTTGACACGACGCGGCTGGCGCCGGCCACTGTGTCCACACCGTCTGTTTCCATAACCGAGAAATAGGCGATCAAAATATTGCTTCCGCCCGTTTCGGCGGAGCCCTCCGCGCCCGTACTGTTTTCTGCGCTGTTATTTCCAGCGTCTGCCGCGGAGGCCGGAGATCCGGATGCTGATGACACCTGGTTTGTTCCGGCGTTTTGTTCGCCGCTGCTGCAGGCAGCCAGGGAAAGGGACAGCAGGGCGGAAAGATGGATGGCTGTTATTTTTTTCATGGAATAATCGCTCCTTTGCTTTTTTATATCAGATGTTTTTTCCCATCTGATAGGCTTTTTGCATCGCGGAATTGTTTTGAATATCGCCAAGCTGCCAGGCACCCGCACCGTAGACGACGCCCATCTCCTTGGCGCCGGGCAGACATTCCAGATAACCGCGCAGGCCGTCAATTGTTCGCTTCATTGCCGGTTCTCCGTCGGCGGCGGTGGCGATCAGATAAAATTCCTTGTTTTCCAAACCTGCCTTCTGCGCTCCGCCCAGCGTGCGGTCAATCACGGTTTTCATCTGGGCGCACATGGTGTAGAAATAAACCGGGGTGGCCAAAACAATCACGTCAGCCTTCCGCATTTTTTCGATGACCTGCTCCATATCATCCTGCTTTACACAATGCCCCAGTTTTTTGCAGGCATAGCAGGCAGAGCAGTAGTCGATTTTCATTTCCGCAAGCCGCATTTTCTCTACCCGATTGCCTGCTTCCTCCGCACCTTTTTTAAACTGGTCGCAAAGGGTGTCCGAATTACCGCCCTTGCGGGGGCTGGATGAAAGAATCAATACGTTTTTACCCATTTGCAGTCTGATCTCCTTCCTCGTCTACTAATGCTAACCGTACGTTTCCTGTTTCATTTGCCATTGTCTCAGCTCCTGCTTTGGCATGGCCTAATGGAATGACCTCGACAATCGTCTGCTCGTAAATATCATCATAAAAAATAGCGAGGTCAGGCCCGGCATTCCAATATCCAAAATCGCCGATCTCATATTCTCTCGTTGTGTCTTCTACAGCGGAAAGAGGTTTCGGCAGCGTCATGCCTTTTGCAAAGCCGTTTCTTTCGATCAGTGTTAATTCCAATGGCAGCATCGCCGCCAGATCGGCAGCCGCCTTTGAATCGTTTAGTGTAATGATTACCTCGGTGTTTTCAGTAGTCATTTTGATCTGCGTACCTTCTACGCTTGTATAGCCGCTTTGTTCAAGGGAATCAGAAGCCGCAGTATTTTGCTGTTCGGTCGCTTGACAGGCGGCCAAAGAGTATATCATAATCATAGACAATCCAAAGCACAGTATTTTACGATACACCTAAAATCCCCCTTTATTCCACCACGCCAATCTCCTGAAGCCAAGGCTCAATGTCGTCCAGATTATCGGCAGTAAGGCCCTCTGCGATCTCCGCGTCCGGACAAAGCTCGCTGAAAATATGAAGGCTGTTGGTAATCGTATCGCTGGCGCTGGTGCAAAACGGAACGATGGTTTTGCCGGAAAAATCATTTTCTGCAAGGAAGGTGGCGATCATGGCGGGAGCCTCATCCCACCAGATGGGATACCCCACAAATATGGTGTCGTAATCTGCTAAGTTTTCCACCGGCACGGTGATGTCCGGGTGTACGCCGTCCAGGATTTCCGATTCGGCTTCTTGCTGCAAATTCCCGTATTCTTCGGCGCGCTGGATTTCGGCCAGATCACCACCTGTGTATTCCGCAATTTTCTGCGCTACCTCTTCGGTATTGCCTGTGTAGGAAAAATACGCGATCAGGATACGGCTGTTCCCCGCAGCTGTGGACTCTGTCTCGTCTGATAAGGTAGTACTTACGTCACCAGATGCCGTTCCCGGCGGCGAGGCAAGGGGCTCGGTATTGCCGCCTGTAGAGGAACTGCCGATGGAAGTGTTGCTGCAGGCTGCCAGCATAAAGCTGAGAACCACCGCCAGCACCAAAACCAATGGGGTTCTTTTTGTTTTCATTATGCATCATCCTTCCTCAATTTCGATTGATATGGGTATTTAAGTATTCCAGTATCCAGGTGATTGCCTGCTCTGCATCGCTTCCATAAAAACCATGCCCGGCGCCTGACAAAATTTCCAGCCGGGCGGAATCATAAACTTCCAGCGCCCGCTCGGAATAAGAAAGGGGAACAATGCTGTCGGCGTCGCCGTGGATTAACAGCACATCTTTTTTATAAGCGGAAATCGCCTCGTAAATATCATAGTCCAGCAGGTCTTCAGCAAAGGTGCGTCCTACCGTCATCCACATATGATAATAGGTGTCTGGAATATCCGCTGCGCTATCGAACCGCTCTTTTGCGTCGTCTACCAGCACAAACGCCGGGTATAGAAGAATGGCTCCCTGAATCTCCTCTTCGTGGGCCGCGGCTGTTATGGCCGATACCGCGCCGCCCATGCTGGTCCCCATCAGAAAGATGTTCCCGCTGTCCACAAAGGGCTGATTTTGCATCATGCGGATGACCGCTTCCAAATCCGACTGCTCGGTGAAAAGGGACATTTCCAGCGTGGAACCATCGCTTCGGCTGCCGGGGCTTCCTCCGCAGAAATCAAAGCAATAGACCACATATCCTTTTGCGGCAAGGGCTTCGGCATACTGTGTTCCAACCTGATAATTGCCGCCAAAGCCGTGAGAAAAAATTACCGCCGGCATTTTTTCTCCGGCGCCCTGGGAAATATAAGCTACGCCGTAAATCTTCATTTCATCACGCTCGGCATAAAGTTCCCGCGTTTCATAGGAATAAGAGACAGTTTCATCTCTCCCCATATTCCCACCCTCCGAAGAAGGGGAGAGGGCGGTTTTTTCTTCCATCAAAACAGGATCGGAATGTATTCCCAATGAGGCGGAATCATTGCTTTGGGCTACACATCCGTTTAATAGCAGCGCCAGAAGGGAAAGCCCGCAGGAGATGAGAAAAAACCTCTTTTTCTTCATATGGCCACCTCGCTGTTATTTACTGTGTGATACCCACGAAAGAACCGGATTCGTTTTTTACAGGCACTCCATCAAAATCTCGTAAATCTCATCCCGGCTGAGTTCGCGGGGGCCAGACTTGATTATATTACAGGTATCGGCCACCTGCCGCAGTACCTGGGGCGTGATTTCGACCGTGGATTTAAGTTCACTCATTTTGGTAGGCAAGCCGCACTCTTTGATGAAATCTTCCAGAGCGTCCACGCCGGCTTCGGGGGTATCCACATCAAACACGGCTTTGGCAAACCGGGTGAATTTATCCGGCGCATCCTTTACAATATGACGGTAATAGGCGGGGTGGATTACCGCCAGCCCCTGGCCGTGGTTGCAGTCGGTATAAGCGCCAAGCTGATGTTCAATCTGATGCGCCTGGAAATCTGTCAGGCGGCCCACTTTCAAAATGCCGTTTTCCGCCATCGCAGAATCCCACATCAGGTTGCTCCGCGCCTGCAGGTCATTCATATCCGTCAGCAGGCGGCGCATATTGACAACGGTGTTGCGCATGACTGCCAATGCCACATCGTCGGAGACGTTATCCTGATCCGAGCTGCCAAAGTAGGTTTCCATCCCGTGACTTAAGGTGTCAAAAGCACCGGAGAGGACCTGCATGGGGGGTACAGATAGGGTATATGCCGGGTCGAGAACGGCAAAGGCGGGAGCGACGCCGAAAATACCGCCTTTCCATTTTTTCTCTTCATGTGTAATGACGCCGCCCGCATTCATTTCAGCGCCTGTGCCGGAGACGGTAACAACCGCACCCATTGGAATCCCGGACGTGGGAAATTGCCCTTTTTGATACTCCATATCCCAGATATCCTCGTTTAGAACAGCCTGTGCGGAAATCACCTTGCAGCAGTCGATTACGCTGCCGCCGCCTACAGCCAGAATAAAGTCCACATGCTGCTCCCGGACAAGCGCTGCGCCTTCCTGTACCTTGGCGTAGGTGGGATTCGGCATGATGCCGGAAAAATCAATGATTGTTTTGCCCGCCTGTTCAAGCTGTGCTTTCATTTCGTCATAGATGCCGTTGCTTTTAACAGAACCGCCGCCATAGGCAAGCATTACTGTTTTCCCAACTTTGCCCAGTTCTGCGCTGAAAGCCTGCGCCGCGCTTCCCTCACCAAAATAGACTCTTGTGGGATAAGAAAACGTAAATTTGTTCATTGTAATATCCTCCTTTTTTATCGTGTAAAGTTTGTAAGGATTTTTTCGTTGTCCGGATGCGGCAAGCCGTTCTCTTTTCCAAGGGCAATACATTTCAGCAGCCATGCCATGTTTTTCCCGATGTTATACATGGTCATAAGCCCTTCTTTGTCCTCGGCTACCTCCTCGGGCTGTGTGCCGTAAACGTGGTTCCAATAGGTAGAGGACACCACCGGCATGGAGCAGATGGTAAAATACTTGTTGATGACGTCAAAAGAGGCGGTTGTTCCGGCGCGCCTGGCGGATAAAACTGCTGCCGCAGGCTTGAACTGAAAGGCTGCGCCGCCGGAATAAAAAGCTCTGTCCATAAAGGTCAGCAGCCTGCCGCTGGGGTGGGCGAAATACACCGGGGAACCAAATACAAAGCCGTCCGCTGATTTTGCCTTTTCCACAAAATCATTTACAGCATCCTGGAATACGCAGCGTCCGGTTTCCCGGCATTTGCGGCAAGCGATGCAATCCGGCAATGCTTCCTTTCCAATAAAGAACACTTCGGTTTCGATTCCTTCCTGGTTTAAAGCGCGTTCGGCCTCTTGCAAGGCCGCATTGGTGCAGCCGTTTTTTCGGGAGCTGCCGTTTACAAGCAATACTTTCATTTATGCTGTTCTCTCCTTGCTTTTGCAATGTACTTGCAATTTTGGTATTTCCGTGTTACAATACGTTTGTTTGAACCGTTTGCTATAACCGATTATAATTTACGGTAGTAACTATCGGTCAATAGTCTGTTTATGAATTTTTTGTAAACACAGTCGGGAGGTACCAATCGGTGTATACCATGATGCAGGTCTGCCGCGAATTGGATATGACCTATCAGACCTTGAAGTTTTATTGTAATGAAGGGTTGATTCCCAACGTCAAGCGCGATCATAACAATCGCCGGGTTTTCGATGAAAAGGATGTGAAATGGATTAAAGACCTCACTTGCCTGAAAAAATGCGGGATGAGCATACGGGAGATGAAAGATTATCTTGCGTTGTGTATGCAAGGGGAATCCACCATTGTTCAGCGAAAAGAGATGCTGGCGAGAAAACAGGAGGCGTTATTATCCTCCATTAAGGAATTGGAGGACAGCGTTGCCTATATTGAATGGAAACAAAACTTTTATGATGAAGTGCTTTCAGGAAAACGGCCGTATGTCAGCAATCTGATTCGTTCAGATGAATAATACAAAAATAAAAAGGTGGCATCCGATTAAAATTGGATGCCACCTTTTTGCTGCATATTTCTTTGAAAAGTACAAAAGAAAAGTGTGTACTTTTGTGTGTACCTTGCAAAATAAAACAAGCCCGAAACCGCGTGGTTACGGGCTTTGGTTATGGTGGAGGCGACACTTACCAAAAACAAAATTCTATTTTTTCGTTGGCGGCTTTGCCGTGACATGGTAGTTATGATGGTAAAAATAAATATAATGTCTGTTGGTAGAGATTAAATGGTTCTATCCCACACGATAACTTCCGTTATGACATCACGCAATCGCACGCCATCAATCATATATTCTAAAACTTCATCTGCGGTATCACACCATTTTTCAGTTTCTTTCTGATCATCAACAAATTTTTCACATATTAATATTTGATATTCGGATTCAGGATTTCGCTTTTGCAAAGGAAAAATTCCAAATACTCTCTCTTTGTATTCAAATTCAATTTCACCGCCTCTATTCAAACACCATTTAAAGTCACTGATCGTTTTAAAACGGTTTTCCTCCAAACTGTTTATTCCAATAATTTCTGACATAAATTTCATCTCCTTAAAGCTTTTAAATTCAGGAACATTTCCATTAGGATAGTTAATAGGCGGACTTAGTTTTGGAAATCCGTTTGACCAATCTATTTTGTGGTCATGTGGGTCTGAATGTTTTGTTGGATTATCATGGTCTGTATAATGTCTTTCTTTGGATGCTTTTCCTTCTTCTCCGATTTTAGTTTCGCGGTCATATCCGCCTCTTTTTCCGCCGGCCCTGCTTTTATTAACCGCTCCCGGTTTACCCAAAAACCTTTCATCATCTTTTTTTGCCGGTTTCCACTCACCGCCATAGGCGCTTCCCATACCTTTGACAAAAACATCATCACGGATAACATGACCTGTTTTAACGATAATGTCACAACCTACTGGCCATGATTCTTCACCACAAATATATTTTGCGTATTTTGAGGGAACATAGGGATCATCGTTCATATGGCGCCAGGAGCTTAGATCATAATCCACAAACACGATATTCCCTTGCATTTCAGGGAAAGGGTCGTTGTAGCATATAATGCGTTCCGGTTCTATCCGCCTCAACATTTCATTATAACCTTTTAAGAAAAACTCTTTTTGGTCTTTTCTGCATCCATGTTCAGACACCATGTAGGTCGAAACTGCAACTGTGGAGCCTTTTTCAATGCCATCAAAACAAAATTCAAAAGTATTTTCGTTCCCCCAACTAACAGATGGAATAACTCTTATTCCTTTTGACGCATAGTAAGCGCCGCACCATTTATTTCTAAAAGTATTATAAAGTTGCATGACTGGCGCCATTTCAGTGTACATACTGAAATCCGGCGTTAATATCGCTTTGTAGCGTTTTAGTTTTTCTAAATCTGTGTCAGGATTTTTCCACACACGCTCAAACTTGTAATCGTACAAGA
>CALXBH010000025.1 GCA_944386475.1 uncultured Clostridia bacterium
TTGTTCACCCGGCAGGCGGTGAGCAGGAGCATCAGCGCCTGGGCCAGGATGGCTAAATGAAAGCCGGACACCGAAAAAACATGGCGGACGCCGCCTTGGTTGAGGACAAAGGTAAGCTCCCGAGGAAGGCCGTTTGTCCCGCCAAAGACGATCCCCTCTAAAACCCCGGCGGCCTGCTCGTCCAGGTACGGGGCGGCGGCAGAGAGCATGGCGCCCTTCGCCTCGTCCATATAATAACCGAGGGAACGGTCAAGGCCGGTGATTTTCATATCCTCCAGCCGCAAGGCCTGCACTGAGAATAAAGGCTCTCCAAAAGGATTTTGCCGGGTGGATTCTTCCACCTGCAAAGTGGCCGTCAAAGAGACCGTTTGATGCGGGGCAAAATCCTCCCCGGCAGGAGGGGTGACCGACAGGGTGACCCGCTGGGGCAGGCCGGTAACGCCCGGCGACTGGATGGAAGAGGTCTTGACCTCATACCGCTGTAGCCCGGAGCGGGTTTCGGCCTGAGAAACAATCGTGCCTTCCACCGTGCAGGGGAGGGCGTCAAGCAATTTTTGCTGTTCTGTCACCTTGTATTGGACGGCATAAACGCCGAATGCCGCAACCGCGGCGAGCGCGGCTGCGGCAAGGGATAGACGGAAAGGCGGTTTTACAAACAACAGGATAAAGATAAGCGCAATTAAACAAGCCGCCGCCAGCACAAGGCTGGGATAAAACCCAAGGTAAGCGGCGGCCAGCAGGGTGATCACATAAGTAAACCCCAAACAGGCAAAGATGCGCATATTTTTATCCCCTTCTCCTTAACCGGGCAGAAATCAGCCCGGAGGCCAGGCGAGGCTGCGCCCGCCTAGGACATGGAAATGCAGATGGCCGACTGTTTGGCCGCCGTCTTTTCCACAGTTGCTGACCACCCGGTAGCCGTCTGTTAAGCCCTGTTCTTTGCAGAGCTTGGCGATGACCTCAAAAATATGGGCGATCACAGCGCTGTTTTCTTCACGGATCTCATCAAGATCTGCAATATGCGTTTTGGGGACGACTAAAAAGTGGGTAGGCGCTTGGGGGGAGACGTCCTTGAAAGCGCAGACCAGATCATCCTCGTATAAGATGGTGGACGGAATTTCGTGAGAAGCGATTTTGCAGAATAAGCAGTCCATTCATAGACCTCCTTTCCTATATAAAATTACGGTATGGGGCACAGCAGAAGGCCGTGCCCCATGAAAACATGGGAGAGAATGAAGCCTTAGGAGCGCGGCGTTTGCGCTCCAGCAGCTTAATCCTCCCGCACGGTTTTTTGAACCACCGAGGGGAGCTGGGCTAAAGCTTCGTCGATCTGGAAAATTTCGGATACGCCGGCCATGGCGCTTTCCGGCCGGCCGCCGCCTTTACCGCCGGCAAGAGCGGCGATTTCCCGCACAATGTTGCCGGCGTGGGCGCCTTTTTGGATCGCCTGCTTGCCGCATACGGCGAGCAGGGTGCCTTTGCCTTCCCGGATGCTGGCTAAAACCGCTACCATATTGGGAACGCGCTCCCGAATTTTGTCGCCCATCACCCGCAGGCCGTCAGGCTTGGCGCCGTTGATGGTGGCGCTGACCACATAAACACCGTTGACTGTCTGAGCGTTGCCCAGCAGGTTGTCAAGCTGGGTGTCCGCCACCTGCTGGGTCAAGCGGTCGATCTCTTTGTCTTTTTCTTTGATCTCCGCCATCAGGCTGCCGCACCGGGCAACCACCTCTTGAGGGCCGGTGACCTTGAGCGCTTCCGCCGCCTGGTGGAGCAGCTGGTTGGCGTCTTTAATCAAGGTGAGCACCCGCATGCCGGTGACGGCTTCAATACGGCGCACGCCGGCTGCCGCCGAGGACTCGCTGACAATTTTAAACAGCCCTATCTGGGAGGTGTTTGAAAGATGGGTGCCGCCGCAAAGCTCGATGGAGAACCCGTCCATATCCACCACCCGGACGACGTCGCCGTATTTTTCCCCGAACAGCGCCATAGCGCCCATGTTCCGGGCGGAGTCGATATCCGTCTCAAAAATTGTAACAGGCTTGGCGTCCAGGATGGCCTGGTTGACCTGACGCTCTACCTCCATAAGCTCTTCGGGAGTCATGGGGTTAAAGTGGGAGAAGTCAAACCGGAAGCGGTCGGGCTCCACCAGCTGGCCGGCCTGGTGGACATGCTCGCCCAATACGTTGCGCAAAGCGGCCTGGAGCAGATGGGCGCAGCTGTGGCTGCGCATGGTTGCCTTGCGGATAAGCTCGTCTACCCGGGCGGTAACGGTATCCCCGGTGGAGAAGCTGCCGGCGATTACGGTGCCGCTGTGCAGATAGTGGCCGGAGGCTGTTTTTTTGCAGTCCAGCACCTGGATGCGGGCGCCGTCCGCCGCGATGACGCCGGTGTCCGCTACCTGGCCGCCGCTTTCCGCATAGAAAGGCGTGGTTTCCAGCACCACGGTGACGGGTTCCCCTTCATTTGCCTGCTCACGCTCCTCCCCGTCTACGATCAGGGCGAGGATCCTAGTGGAGACTTCTAACTTGTCATAACCCACAAATTCGGTGGGAGTATCTGGCAAAAAGGCTACGTTGTCGCTGGCCCAGGAGGAGACGTCCCCTTTTAAGCGGGCCTGGCGGGCACGGGTGCGCTGTTCTTCCATCAGGCGCATAAATTCGTCTTCGTCCACCTGGATTGAACGCTCGCTGATGATCTCCCGGGTCAGATCGATGGGGAAGCCAAAGGTGTCGTAAAGCTTAAAGGCCTGTTCACCGGACAAAATCCGGGCGCCGTTAAAGTCGGGACTGTCGATCTTGTCGATGATCTGGTTTAACATCTCCATACCCTTGCCAATGGTTTTGGCAAAGCTTTCTTCCTCCACCTGGATGACCTTTTTGATATAAGCCTCTTTTTCGGCAAGCTCCGGATAGGCTTTTTCATTTTCTTTGATGACGGTGTCCACCACCTGATAGAGGAACGGCTTGCTGACGCCTAACAGCACCCCGTGGCGGGAGGCCCGGCGCAGCAGCCGGCGGAGCACATAGCCCCGGCCCTCGTTGGAGGGAAGCACGCCGTCGCCCACCATAAACACGGTGGAGCGGATGTGGTCGGTGATTACCCGCAGGGAAACGTCGGCTTTGGGATCCTGCTTGTAGGTGACGCCGGCGATTTTGCTGATGTGTTTCATGATGTTCTGGACGGTGTCCACCTCGAAGAGGTTGTCCACCCCCTGCAAAATGCAGGCTAACCGCTCCAGCCCCATGCCGGTGTCGATGTTGGGGTGGTCCATCTTTTCATAATGGCCGTTGCCGTCGCTGTCAAACTGGGAGAACACCAGGTTCCAGAACTCCATATACCGGTCGCAGTCGCACCCGACCTTACAGTCGGGCTTGCCGCAGCCATACTCCTCGCCCCGGTCAAAATAAATCTCGGAGCAGGGGCCGCAGGGGCCGGAGCCGTGCTCCCAGAAGTTGTCCTCTTTGCCCAGGCGGACGATGCGCTCCGCCGGGACGCCCACCTGTTTGGTCCAGATGTCAAAGGCCTCGTCGTCCTCCTCATAAATCGAGATCCACAGCCGGTCGGTGGGCATTTTTAAAACCTCGGTGACGAATTCCCACGCCCACTGGGTGGCCTCCACTTTAAAATAATCCCCGAAGGAGAAGTTGCCCAGCATCTCGAAAAAGGTGCCGTGGCGGGCGGTTTTTCCCACCTGTTCGATATCCGGGGTGCGGATGCACTTTTGGCAGGTGGTTACCCGCTTGTTGGGCGGGGTCTCCTGGCCCAGGAAGAATTTCTTCATAGGGGCCATGCCGGAGTTTATGAGCAGCAGGCTGTTGTCGTTGTGGGGAACCAACGGGAAGCTGGGCAAGCGGGTGTGCCCTTTGCTTTCAAAAAAAGAAAGAAACTGCTCCCGCAGGTCGTTTAAGCCGGTCCATTCCATTGTTATCTCTCCTCAATCGTTGTTCGCAGGCGGACAAAGGCAAAAACAGCCGTTATGCCGCCTAGAAAATAATAAAAGCCCTCGCCAATATGGGACGAAGACTTTGTTTTCCGTGGTACCACCCAAATTGCCCTTCTCTGTTTTAGTGGCAGATAAAAGGCCTCTTTATCCCCTTAACGCGGGGGTTCGCCAAAGGTTTGTCCCTTTAGAGCTCCGAGGCGGCGTCCAGCGGCAGTACAGCGAAAGCCTCGCAGCAAAACGGCTTTCCTCTCTGGCGGGCTGCAGGGGGAAGTGCCCCTAACCGGCTGGTGATCCTCTTCACAGCTTTTAACCTATTTAAATAAAGTATACGGTCTTCGTCATCATTTGTCAATCATTTCACCGTATTTTTTTCATAGTCTTAAAAACCGCCGGGAAAACGAAAAATGAAAAAAAGTTTTGCTTGGTTGCTTTTGGATGTGCAACGAATGGGGCTGTGAAGAGGGGTAGGTGAAAAGGAGGGATGCCGATTGGAAAAGATTTCGGCCAAGGAAGAATCCTTTTGCCGTCATTACTGCCAGCTTCATAATCCCAGAGAGGCGGCGGTAAGGGCGGGGTATCCGCCTGAGACGGCGGAGGAGGAAGGAACAAAGCTTTTGGAAAAGCGGGAAATTAAACGGCGGCTGTTAAAGCTTGCAAAGGATGGGGAGGCAAAGGACCTTCAAAGCCTGGCGGTGGCAGGGCTTACCCGCCTTGCCTTTGGCTCGGCGGCGGACTGCGTCAAGCTGCTTTTGCTGTACCCGGAAATGGAGAGTAATGAGATCCAAAAGCTCGACCTGTTTTTGCTGTCGGAGGTCAAAAAGACCAAGGATGGGGGCATGGAGCTAAAACTGTTTGACCGCTTTAAGGCGCTGGAAAAGCTGCTTTCGGTGCCGGACGCCGGCAAAGGGGACGAGGGACTTAATTCCTTTTACCAGGCGATGAGCGCCGCTGGGGAACAGTTAGAGGAGGCGCCGGATGAGTAACTGGCGGGCATTTTCAAAAAAACAGAAAACGGTGCTGACCTGGTGGTGCCCTGGCAGCCCCTATGCCCGGCGGGATGCCATTATCTGCGACGGGGCGGTGCGAAGCGGGAAGACGCTGTGCATGTCCCTTTCCTTTGTGCTGTGGATGTTCGCCGCCTTTCACGGACAGGCCTTCGCCATGTGCGGAAAGAGCCTAAATTCTTTGAGGCGCAACGTCATCCGGCCGTTAGTAGGGCATTTGGAGGGGCTGGGGTTTACCTGCCGGGAGAAGATATCCAAAAACATGGTGGAAATCTCCCGGGGCGGAAGAAGCAACACCGTTTACTTTTTCGGGGGGAAGGATGAATCCTCGGCGGCGTCCATCCAGGGGATGACCTTGGCGGGGGTGATGTTCGACGAGGTGGCGCTGATGCCCCGCAGCTTTGTGGAGCAGGCGCTGGCCAGATGCTCGGTGCCGGGATCCAAGTTTTGGTTTAACTGCAATCCCGAGCATCCCTGGCACTGGTTTTATCGGGAGTGGATCAAAAAGGTGAAGGAGAAAAACGCTTTATACCTCCACTTCGTCATGGAGGACAACCCGTCCTTATCTCCCGGCATCCGACGCCGGTATGAATCCCTTTACGCCGGCCCCTTTTACGAGCGGTTTGTCAAAGGCAAGTGGACGGCGGCGTCCGGCCGGGTGTACCCCATGTTTGACGAGGGGGTGCATGTGGTAAAAGACCTGCCCCGGGAGTATGAGCAGTACGCTGTCTCCTGCGATTACGGGACGGTCAACCCCACCTCCATGGGGCTGTGGGGGAAAAAGGACGGCGTCTGGTACCGGATTAGGGAATATTACTATGACTCCCGGGCAAAAGGCAGCCACAAGACGGACGAGGAATATTATGCGGCCCTTGTGGAACTGGCGGGGGACAGGCCCATTCAGGCGGTGGTGGTGGACCCGTCGGCGGCGAGCTTTATCGAGTGCATCCGCCGGCATGGGAAGTTCCCGGTCATCCCTGCAAAAAACGACGTGGTGGCGGGGATTAGGCGGGTGGGGGATCTGCTCAAGGAGAGAAAGCTTTTGTTTTCCCCGGCGTGCAAAGATACCTTTCGGGAATTTTCTTTGTACTGCTGGGACGAGCGGGCGGGCAAGGACGCCCCAAAAAAGGAAAACGATCACGCCATGGACGACATCCGCTATTTTGTCAGCACCATTGCGTCAGAGGAGGAGAAGGACGGGTTTTTCGTCCTGTCTGTGGATCATAAGGAGGAAAAGGTATGGGATTTCGGTTAAAACGGGATAAGCCCTCCCGGGAGGCGGTCTCGGTCCAGACGGGGCGGGACGCTGGATCCAGGTTTTGGCTCTTAGAGGAATACGTTCCCCTGGCGAGGGGGGATTTGAGGCTGTATGAAGCCATCCGGGAGGCTGTTCCGCTGGTGGATGCGGCCATCACAAAAATCGTCCGCTTAACCGGCGGATTTAAAGTCTCCTGTCCGAACCGGGAGGCCGGGCAGGGGCTGGAGCGGTTTTTAAGAGAAGTGCGGGTAGGCGCCAGCAACCGAGGACTGGAAACATTTATGGATATCTATCTTGACAATCTGCTCACCTACGGAAACGCGGTGGGGGAGATCGTGCTCACCAAGGATAAGCGGCAGATCGCCGGGCTTTACAACGCGGATCTAAGCGACCTGGAGATCCGGCGGGGGAAGACTCCGCTGGACGCCCAAGTGTGCGTGCGAAGGGGCGGGGAGGCAAAGCCGGTAAAGTTTCCCCAGCATGTGATGTTCACGGCGCTGAATCCGGCGCCGGGGCAGGTGACGGGGGATTCAATCTTAAAGGGGCTTCCCTTTGTGACGTCGGTGCTGCTTAAGATCTTTGAGGCTACCGGCAAGAATTTCGACCGGGTGGGGAACGTGCGCTTTGCCGTCACCTACAAGCCGAACGGCGACCTTGACCGGGCATATGCCAAAGAGCGGGCGGCGCAGATTGCCAAGGAATGGTCGGAGGGAATCTCCGCCAAAGGCCAGGTGCGGGATTTTGTGTCGGTGGGAGATGTGGACATCAAGGTGATCGGCGCGGACAACCAGGTTTTGGATGTGGAGGTTCCGGTGCGGCAGATGTTGGAGCAGATCGTGGCCAAGCTGTCGATCCCGCCGTTTTTGCTGGGGCTTAACTGGTCCACCACCGAGCGGATGAGCACCCAGCAGGCGGACATCCTCACCAGCGAGCTGGAATACTACCGCCGGCTTTTGACTCCCATGCTCCTAAACGTCTGTCGGACGTGGCTGCGGCTTAACGGGTATTCCTGCGAGCCGCAGATTCAGTGGGAGACCATCAATCTTCAGGACGAGGTGGAGGAGGCCCGGGCGCGGCTGTACAGCGCCCAGGCGGCCCAGTTGGAGCAGAAAATCCCATCCGGCGCGGAGTAACTTCAGCGCGGAGTCATAAAAAGGAGGAAGATATGAGCCAGGAACAAACACTGGAAACCGGCGGCCAGGCCGCGGGAAAACAGGACATGGAAAAAATCAACCGGTTCACCCGGCGAAAGCTGACCGAACAGGAGGTCTATATTTTTTCGGTTGTGCTGTGCGACAATGAGGTGGACCGGGACGGGGAACGGTTTACAAACGCCGCTTTGGAAAAATTAAGCCGGCTGTTTGTGGGCAAGACCGGAATTTTTGACCACAACCCCAAGGGGCAGAATCAAACCGCCCGTATTTTTGAGGCCCATGTGGAACAGCCGGAGGGAAAGGTTACCAAGACCGGAGAACCCTACCGCTGCTTAAAGGCCAGAGCCTATATGGTGCGCACCCAGGCGAACAAAGACCTGATTTTGGAGATCGACGGCGGCATTAAAAAGGAAGTCAGCGTGGGGTGCGCGGTGGCCAGCACCCGGTGCTCGGTCTGTGGGAAGGACGTAAGGAAAGAGGAGTGCTCCCACCGGGTGGGGGAGACCTATCACGGCGTTACCTGCTGCGTGGAGCTAAGCGAGCCTACCGACGCCTACGAGTGGTCGTTTGTGGCGGTTCCCGCCCAGACGGGCGCCGGCGTGGTCAAGGGCTACCGGGAGGAAAGCGGCGCGCCGCCGTTTCACAAAGAGCGGACAAAAGAAGAACTTTTAAAATCCATGGGAAAAGGGACTGTGACCCTTACCAAACAAGAGGGAAGAATCCTTTTGTCCGCTATCGAGGAACTGGCGGAAAAAGCGCAGGCGGGGGAAAGGTATGTAACCAGCCTGCGCAAGGACGCCGTAAGGCTAAACTACCTGTCCGAAAGCGGGATCCCCGGGGAGGTTTTGGAGAAAACCGTGGAAAAAATGGACGCTTTGGAGCTGTGTGAGCTGTGCAAGGCACTGGAGCAAAAGCTTTCGGGGGAAAGCCAGCTGGAGGTGAGAGAAAAACCGAAGGATGAAGCCAAAAACGACTCATTTAAAATTTAGGAGGGGAAAACATGCAAGTTGGATTTGAAGGAATCGGCCGTGTGGTGGCGACGTTTGCCTGCAAAGAGGAGGAAGAAAATTCCGTCATCAAAATCGGGGACGTGGTATCCATGTCGGGTAACGGAGAAGTGAAAAAGGCGGCGGCGAAGGATCTGCCCGCCGGGGTTTGTGTCAGCCGCAACGGCGGGTATGCAGGGGTGCAGCTGAAAGGCGCTGTCACCCTTCCCTATACAGGGACAGCGCCCCAGGTAGGCTACAACATTCTGGCGGCAGACGGAAACAATGGGGTCACTGTGAGCACCACAGGGCTGCAGCGCCTGGTGCTGGCCGTGGACACGGCGAACACCAGCGCCACAATTTTACTGTAAAAAGGAGAGGGTGCAGATGGCTAATTATGAAGGACTGAAACTGGATAAAAGCTTTTACAACATCGCGGGAAAAACCTTTACCCAGGTGTTGGAATCGATGGATTCCAGCAAAAACTACGAGGGGACCGAGCTTGCCGGACTGGATGCGTTCCAGCGGCAGTTAAAGCGGTTTGACATCAAGGTGTCGGGAGCGGGCTCGGACATGGTGGAAAAGTTTTTCACCACCTCCGATTCGGCGGCGCTGTTTCCCGAGTATGTGGCCCGGGCGGTGCGCCAGGGTGCGGAGGAGTCCAACGCCTTAAAGGAGATTGTCGCCACCAAGACGATGATTAACGGCTTGGATTACCGCGCCATCACCTCCGCGCCAAGCGAGGAGGACAAAGAGCTGAAAACGGTGGCGGAGGGCGCGGCGCTTCCCACCACCAAAGTGACGCTTCAGGAGAATTTCGTCAAGCTCAACAAACGGGGCCGGATGCTGGTGGCCTCCTACGAAGCGATCCGCTTCCAGCGGTTGGATCTGTTTACCGTGACCCTCAAACAGATCGGCGCGTATATTGCCCGCTCCCAGATGAAGGATGCGGTGAACGTGCTGATTTCCGGCGACGGAAACATCGGCGCGGCCGAGGAGATCAGCGTGGCCGCGGCGGGCAAGGTCACCTATGAGGACATCATCAAACTGTGGAACGCTTTTGACGACTACGAGCTCAACACGCTGGTGGCGGCTCCCGACGTAATGGGGAAACTCCTCAACCTGGATGAATTCAAGGACGCGGCGGCAGGGCTTACCTTCCACGGCACCGGCAAGCTTATCACCCCGCTGGGGGCGACGCTGATTAAATCCAGCTGTGTCCCCGCAGGCAAGGTGATCGGTTTGGACCGCCGGTTTGCGCTGGAAATGGTGTCCGCCGGGGACGTGATGATCGAGCACGATAAGCTGATCGACCGCCAGCTGGAACGCTCGGCGATCACCTCCATCACCGGATTCGCCAAGATCTTCGGGGACGCCTGCAAGGTGCTGAAGGTGTAACGAGCAGAGAAAGTTAAAATATGGTGCGGGAGGGAAATCCTCCCTCCCGCACCATATTATCAGGAGGCGTATATGGACAGAAACAGGGTTTTAAGGCTGTTTGCCGGCATGGCGGAGCTGGAGATGGAAAAAGCGGTGGAAAAGCTTCCTTTGATCGACTACTGCATCCGCCAGCTTAATGCCAAAAGACGGCCCGGCGTCACCGCAGACCAAGACGCGATGGAGTACGCCTGCGCCGCGGTGGCGGCTTACCGTTACTGCCTGACGGGTTCGGGAGAACCGGCGGTCAAGGCAGGCGAAGTGACGGTGACGCCCAAAAGCGCACAGGAAAAGCTCATGGCGGCCAAGGCGGCCCGGGACGAATATTTATTGGCCTGCGCCCCTTATTTGCAGGATACGGATTTTGTGTTTTGCCAGGCGGTGGCAGGATGAGGGCGGCGGATGAGCTTCGGCGGTTTTTAAGCCGGTATGGACAAACAGCCACCCTTATAAAAGAGGGGGAAAAGCAGCCTGTGAAAGCGCTGATCCATCCGGTGTGCAGCGCCGGGGGACAGCCGGCGGGGGAAGCTGGTATTTTAGGCTTAGAATCCGGCCGGCTCTACGAATACATCGGGCTGATTGCCCCTGACCGGGGAGCGCTTTTGCAGGGGGAGGACGGCTCTAAGTATGAGGTACTACAAAGCGAGGAGGTCCGCCTTACAGGCAAGCGGCTGTACGTCTGGGCGGCCCTTCGCAGAATGGAGGGGACGGCATGACAGGGGTAACAGAGCTGATAGGCGCCTTGGCGGAAGAATTGGCCGGGGCCTCATCTTTAGCCGGGTGCGTGGTAGCGGTCGGCTATCCGGCGGCCTCTGCACCGCTGCTGAGCGCACCGGAGATTCGGGTATATCTTCGGTCAGCCGAGGATCAAAACAAGGCGATGGGCGGGGAGCTGGGGCGGCATAATCAGTCCCAGGCGGCGGTAAAAGGCCGGGTTGTCTTATTGTCGATAGGGTTTTCGGTGTTTGTTCCCGCCGCCCAGGGAGGGGAGGCGCTGAGCCAACTGGCAGAGCGAGTGTTTTCCCACCTGCTCCTTGACAGTGACATGAACTTTGCCGCCGTGCAGTGGGGCGGCGTTACCTGCGACAAGCCCTCCGGGAGCCTTTGCACCGAGATTACCGCCGAGCTGTCGGCGGTGATCGAGAGCGTTTGAATTATCCAAACCGGCGACATGTGCGGCGGTTTGGATCTACAACAAACCCCGCAAATACGGGATTTGTTGGGGGAATGTTAGAAGGGGGGCTTGCCCCTCTTCTAGGGCTGCCGACATTGTCGGCAAGCTTAGCTTACCGCCGGGCTGCCGGCGGTGATCGAGTAGGCAGAGAAAAAGAAAGGAGGAAAACGGTATGGCGCAGATACTTCCGGCTACCCGGGAGCGTCCGTTCAGGGTGCTGCTGGCGGGTCAGCCGTTTGGATTTGTCAAAAGCGTTCAGACCACCATAATCAAACCGGTGCGGGAGGCGGAGCAGTTCGGGGCCCAGACGCCCCGGACGGATTTGCTAGGGGCGCCCTTTTATCAGGGCGTGCTGACCCGGTGCCAGCTGGATGTGGACAGTCCCTTTCAGGAAACGGAACTGGAATTTTTGTCTGATTTTGCCCTCTCAATTCAAGCTCAGGGAAAGACGGTTCAGTTTTCCGGCTGTCACTGGACGCAGCTTGTAAAATCCATGGAAGCCAGCGGGGAATATTACGACAGCATGACCTTTTTTGCCTCAGGAAAAGAGGTCATGACGCCATAACGGGGCTTTGGCTGTCAAACGGACGGCGGGAGGTGTGCTAAAACGTTGTGCCGGGATGGGCGGCCTGCCTTTTCCTCCGGGATAGAGGCCCGCCGGACGCTGACGGTTGAGAGCTATTGCCGGATGGCGATGGCAATGGAGACTTTTCAGAAAGGAAATGACCATGAGTATTTTTTCATTTGCGGGAAAGAATTTTCCGGTTAACCCCTCCACCTTCAGCATCGAGCACAAAAGGAACGTTGTGCGCACGGTGCTGCCGTCGGGGGGAGAGGTGCTGGAGGATATGGGAAAAGCCTGCCGGGTGGTCACCGGGGAGGGAATGCTTCACGGAACGAATCTGATGCAGCAGTATCAGACGTTACAAAGCGACTTTCTCACTCCGGAAAGCGGGGCGCTGGTGATTGCCGGGCTCCCTTCGTTTACCGCCTGCTGCACAAGCTTTTCGGTGACCGGCCAGCCTAATCCCAACACCCTGACCTTCCGCTTTGAGTTTGTGGAGATCACGGAGGAATAAGGCCATGGCGGAGCAGTTACAGATAAAAGGAAAGCGTTATAACGGCGCCTGGGAAGCGCTGGGCGAGGTAGCAGGGTTTTCCCTTACGGAAGACCGGTTTGCGGCTTGCAGCAGTTTGGAGGTAGAGGTACTGCTGGCAAATAAAGACCGCCTGTACATCGGTATCATCCTGTCGGCCGGCGGGGAGACGCTGTTTGAAGGAGTGGTGGACTCCCAGGAGATGCTTATCACCTCTGAAGGGCGGCGGCGGGTGTTTCGCTGCCGGAGCTTAAGCGCCGGGATGGCGGATAACGAGTTAAAGCCGGATACCTATTTTAAGCCCACTGCCCAGACGATGTTTGCTCAGTTTGCTCAGCCCTTTGGCATGAAAGGAACCCGTTTTTCCTCCGACCCGGGGCAGAACTACCTGGTGGTGGAGCAGGGGATGAGCTGTTGGGACGCTATGGATCTTTACTGCCGGCAGGTGTATCATACGCCTCTTTATGCCGACCGGGAAGGGTATTTGCAGGAGACGGCGGCGGGAAACACAAAATCAGCCTGGCTTTCCAACTCCCGGTCGGACGGCATCCGGTATTCTTCGATTTCGCTTATTTACAACCGCAGCAGCATGCTCTCCAAGGTGTATCTGAAAACCAATTATGAGATGGAGGAAAACCCGTATGACATCGTTTTGGAAAACCCAAAAGCTGCCTCCCGAAGAATCCAGCGGCAGCGGTATTTAAACCCCAACGAACGCTGGTACCGGGATATTAACCGCTGCGGGCAAAACGCATTATTTAATTCCAACATCGACTGCGAGGTGTTAACAGCGACCCTTCCGGGACTGCAAAATCTTTTGATTGGAACCAAAGTATTTTTCTCCGAGCCGGTGGGAGAAGGAAACGACTACCGGGTCTACCGGGTGGAGATTCGCTGCAACGGCGGGGAGAATCAAACCAAGATCTACGCCTGCCACGAGGAATATATTTAAAAACCGGCTTTCAATAAACGTGCAGGCCTGGCGGACAGAAGCGTCCGTCAGGCCTGCATACTATTTGCGGCAAAATTTTTACCATTCTGCTGATGAACAGAAATACTATACAGCACATTGCGGGAAGGGCGGAAAAAGGATATAATAAATCTATCAATGACGGATATAGGGGAAGCTTATGGAACGGCTGATCTTTCATATTGATGTAAACAGCGCCTATTTGTCCTGGGAAGCGGCGCGGCGGGTGGCAAACGGCGGAGAAGACCTCCGTCTGATTCCGGCCGCCATCGGGGGCGACCCGGAGCGCAGGACCGGCGTGATCCTGGCAAAATCCATCCCCGCTAAAAAGTACGGCGTCCGCACGGGGGAACCGGTGGCCATGGCCCTGCGCAAATGCCCGGATCTGATTTTGGCCCGGCCGGATTTTCGGCTGTACGAGAAAAACTCCAAAGCCTTTATGGATATTTGCAGACGGTACGCCCCGGTGGTGGAGAAATTCTCCATCGACGAATGTTTTTTGGATATGTCGGGAACGAAAAACCTGTATCCCGACCCTATAAAAATCGCCTATACCATCAAGGACGAAATTCGGGAGTCTTTAGGTTTCACCGTCAATGTGGGCATCAGCCGGAACAAGCTGCTGGCGAAGATGGCAAGCGACTTTGAAAAGCCGGACAAGGTACACACTTTGTATCCGGAGGAAGTGCCGGCAAAGCTGTGGCCGCTGCCGGTAGGGGAGCTGTTTTCGGT
>CALXBH010000026.1 GCA_944386475.1 uncultured Clostridia bacterium
TGCATGACTGGCGCCATTTCAGTGTACATACTGAAATCCGGCGTTAATATCGCTTTGTAGCGTTTTAGTTTTTCTAAATCTGTGTCAGGATTTTTCCACACACGCTCAAACTTGTAATCGTACAAGAAAAAATGAACTATCCGGTCAAGATAATTATTATTTTCCAGTTTAGTTTTGTCAAACCCGATTAGCCTTAAATCAGTAAAATCATTTTCGCGTGCCTTAAATTGGGGGACAACAGGAATTCGAAACTTGCCTTTACCGTTGAATTGATTTCTGAGTAAAAATGGACTTGTTCGATACTTGTGATTTTCTTCTGTCACTTCTAACATCTCCTATTAAATGATAAGAACAAAAATGTCTTTTCACTAATAGGCTAAAAACAACGTTTTGTTGCACAAAAAAGGGCAATTTTTGAGATGTTTATAAAATGCTTACAATTCTATCGATAAACATAATGTAAATAATTTTTATTTAGATAATAACAAAGCGCTGCCATAAAAATAGCACAACATATAAGCATAAAATAATAGAAAACCACTATATCATACAAAATATAGTTGTTTTGATGAGAAATGTCGACAAAAAAGGTCCTCACTATAAACGCGAGCGGAAAGGCAAAAAAGTGTGTACTTTTGTGTGTACCTTGTAAAATAACCAAAGCCCGAAACCGCGTGGTTACGGGCTTTGTTATGGTGGAGGCGAGGGGAGTCGAACCCCTGTCCGAGAATCAATTCCAACCGCTTTCTCCGGGTGCAGTCAATCTTTTAGAATTCCCGTTTCCGGCCGCCGGTTGACAGGCTGCTAAAAACGGTAGCTCTTCATTCCTCCTTCGCCTAAGAGCATCCGCGAAGAATGTTCACCACTAAAATCGACGCCCGTTTAGGCCCGTGGTCCCTCCTAAATGGACGAGCCGCTAAGTTAAGCAGCGTACGCTAATCTAGCGTTATTAGTAGTTTTGTTTGCGTTTAATTTTAAGGTGCGACGTTTAAAGAGCTTTCGCCCGCTCTACCCGCTTACGATTGTTCATAATCCCCGTCGAAACCTTTACGCCCCCATATGGTAAGCGCTGAAAGGGGAGTTTCAGCGCTTGGATAGATTACTGAAAGCTTTTGAGCCACTGCACCGACATGGAAATCCAGTTTTGGCATTCGGTGATAACCGGCGGCGTAATCTCGTTTGCCAAACTCATTCCATGAGGGCCGTGGGGATATAAATGCATTTCAAAGGAAACGCCGTTTTTCCGCAAAGCAGAAGCGAAGTACATGGAGCTTTCCACGTCCACCACATCGTCATCCACCGTGTGCCACAAAAAAGCAGGCGGAGTCTGGGGCGTGACCAGTTTTTCCAGAGACAGATGCTGCACCTGTTCTGCTTCAAGGGTGTCGTCGCCCATCACATTGCGGAAGGAAAACTGCAAATGAGGCGTGTTGGCAGACAGTACGGCATAGCTTAAAATCATACCCGTAGGCCGCAGCTGCTCCGCGGTGGCGCCGAGTGCATCCTTTACAAAATCCGCATCCCAGAAAACGCCGGTAGAAGCCGCCAAATGGCCGCCGGCCGAAAAGCCGCAGACAAAAAGGCGATCCGGATCGACCCGCCATTCCTCCGCGTGTTCCCGGATCATGCAGATAGCTTTAGCAGCTTCCAGCAACGCGCAGGGGAATTTTCCGGGCCGGATGGTATAGCTGAGCAGAAAGGTTTGAAAACCCGCAGCTGCATATTGTAAAGCGATGGGCTCGCCCTCCCGCTGGGAGACACAGGTGTAGCCGCCGCCGGGGCAGACCAGAACGGCAGGGCGCTTGTTCATCCAGGGAAGCTCCTGGCTTTCGTTCCAGATATAGGTGGAAAGGGTAGGAGAGGAGCCCCCGTTATCATACCCCAGTTTTTGATAATCAATGTTGATCGGAAATGTTTGACAAATCATTTGACGTCCTCCTTACCGCTGCCGCATTTTAACGGCCCGGTCTATTTCACGTTTGGCATCCCGCCGAGCAATATCTTCCCGCTTGTCGTGAAGCTTTTTACCTTTACAAAGCCCCACGGAAACCTTTACGCGGGAGCCCTTGTAATACAAGGACAATGGGATTAGTGTATAGCTGTCTTGCTTTACAAGGCCAAACAGCTTTAAAATCTCTTTTTTGTGCATTAAAAGCTTGCGCACCCGCAAAGGATCCTTGTTGAAGATGTTGCCTTTTTCATAAGGACTGATGTGCATGTTCATGATAAACAGCTCACCATCATGAATATTGCACCAACTGTCCTTTAAATTGGCGCCCCCCTGCCGGATGGATTTGATTTCGGTGCCGGAAAGCTCGATGCCGGCTTCGTAGGTTTCCACGACAAAATAGTCGTGCCGCGCCTTTCGGTTTACCGTAATCGTTGCATCCGCCATCCGTTTTCATCTCCATTCCGTTTTATATGATATCATGCCGCTTAAATTTCATTGCGGTTTTCTAACGCTTTAAAAAGGGTCACTTCGTCGGCGTATTCTAAGTCGGCGCCTACGGGGATTCCGTAAGCGAGCCGTGACACTTTGACGCCGAGGGGCTTTAACAGCCGGGCCAAGTACACCGCGGTGGCTTCGCCCTCTACGGTTGGGTTGGTGGCCATCACCACTTCCTTAACCTCGTCGGAAGCCACTCGGGTGAGCAGCTCCTTTACATACAGCTGTTCCGGCCCGATCCCGTCCATAGGGGAGATTAATCCGTGCAGCACATGATATAAACCGTTGTACTCCCGGGTGCGCTCAAAAGCGTCCACATCTTTGGGACTTTCCACTACGCAGATGATCGAATGGTCCCGTCCGGCGTCACTGCAGATAGGGCAGACCTCTGCATCGGTGAAATTCTGGCAGATGCGGCAGTTTTTAATTTGATCGTGGGCCTCGGTAATGGCTTTGGCAAAGTTATCTGCCTGCTCTTTGGTGAGGGTAAGCACATAATAGGCCAGCCGCTGGGCCGTTTTCATCCCGATGCCGGGAAGAGAGGCAAACTGCTCAATCAGTTTGGTCAGGGCTACTGCGTTATATTTCATATTGGTTAAAACAGGCCGGGAATATTCATCCCACCGGTGATCTGGGTCATTTTATCCGCCGAAACTTCCTCCACCTGACGGAGGCCTTCGTTAACGGCGCTGATAATCAGATCCTGAAGCATCTCTACATCCTCGGGGTCAACAACCTCCGGCTTGATGGTCAGGGATTTAATCTCCTTTTTGCCAGAGATTACCGCTTCCACCGCTCCGCCGCCTACGCTGACGGGGAACTCTTTTTGTTCCAGCTCTTCCTGGGCGCGCTGCATATCCTCCTGCATCTTCTGCGCCTGCTTAATCATGCTGTTCATATTGCTGGGGCCGCCGCCCACGCCTTTTGGCAGTCTTGCTTTCATGTTGCTACTTCCTCCATTGCGTTAACTTATTCTTTTATATTCACCTGTGCGCCGGATTCTCTCGCGGCAGCCGCGAGAGCGTCCAGCGGGTCAGGCGGGTTCCCATCTTGTGGTTGTTGAGCGGCTTCAGGCGATGGAGCCTTGCCGCTGCCTTTTCCGCCGCTGCGCAGGCGGATGCGGTATTTTTTCCCGGTTTGGCTGTAAATAGTTTCTCCCAGCCGCTTCGCGCAGCCATCCTGCTTTAGCAGGCGGGCAAACATCTTGTTGGGAGAGTCAATAAACAAAATATCGTCCAGCTCATAAGCCTGGGAGCCGAACAAAATCCCGCTTAAAGGCGGATCATCGATCCCCAGCTTTTTAAGGATCTGGGTCCAGCAGTCCAAGGGAGCTAAACGGCTCCAATCAATCTCAGTTTTGTGGGGAGCCGCAGGCGCGCTCACACTTGCCGGAGGCTCTTCCGGCGGCGGGGGAACGTCTGCCGGGGAGGGCGCCTCCGAAAAGGCTTCCGCCGGGCGGCTGGAAACCCTGGCGGGGGAAGGGGAGGCCTGCATATGAGCCGCCGCCTGTTCCAGCCGGTCCAGCCGGGCGAGAATGGCGTTTATCACGCCGCTGTCCGCTGTGCTGCCTGAAGAAACCTGCACCTCCTGGGTGCACAGCCGCAAAAAGGCCATTTCCACTTCCAGCCGCTTGGAGGACACCCGGCCCAGCCGGGCGGAGGCCTCATGAAGAACGTTGAGGGCGTTTAAGATGTTGTTTAACGAAAAGCCGCCGGCAACCTCCCGCAGCTGTTCTAGCTCTTCGGGAGGGCAGACGATCAGCCCGCCCGGCTCTTTGACCGTTTTGACGATCATCAGATTCCGGAAATGGGAGATCATCTCTTCGCAAAGGCGGCCGATATCGCACATTTTGCCGTGGAGCTCGTCGATGATGGCCAGCGCCTTGGCGGCGTCCTTTTTTTGCACGGCGCGGGACAGGTCAAACAGATATTCCCGTCCGGCGATCCCCGCCGCGGCGCTGACGGCTTTGGCGTCCACTGCCGCAGAAGCCGACGCGCACTGGTCTAACAGGGACAAAGCGTCCCGCATGCCGCCGTCGGACAGCTTGGCAATCAGCTCCGCGCCGTCGGGAGTCAGATCAATCTGTTCTTTTTGTGCCACATATTGCAAACGGGCAGCGATGTCTTCACTTAAAATCCGGCGGAAATCATACCGCTGGCAGCGGGACAGGATGGTAGCCGGGATCTTGTGGACCTCGGTGGTGGCCAGGATAAAAATCACATGGGGCGGAGGCTCTTCCATGATCTTTAACAGGGCGTTAAAAGCGCCGGTGCTGAGCATGTGGGCCTCGTCGATGATATAAACCCGGTATTTGCAGACGGCGGGGGTGAAGTTCGCTTCCTCCCGCAGGTCCCGGATGCTGTCCACGCCGTTGTTGCTGGCGGCGTCGATTTCTACCACATCCAGGATGGAGCCGTCGTCGATCCCTTTGCAGACCTCGCACTCCAGACAAGGGTTGCCGTCCTTGGGGTGCAGGCAGTTGACAGCCTTGGCTAAAATCTTGCTGCAGGTAGTCTTTCCCGTTCCCCGGGAGCCGGTGAACAGGTAGGCATGGGCGCAGCGGCCAAACTTTACCTGGTTTTTCAAGGGGATGGTAATGTGCGGCTGAGAAATCACGTCGTCAAACGTAAGCGGCCGGTATTTTCGATACAAAGCCAGATACACCGCATTCACCCTCCTTGAAAAATCAAAAAATCATATAAAAATTGCCGCCTTAAAAAGCGTAAGGCGACATGGTTCGTGCCGGAAAAACAAAGGATTTGCTGCCTCATAAACAGGCGTACAGGTGAACCCGCGGCACACGAAAAAACACGCTTAATGCTGCTCGGTTCCCCGCCTGACATGGTTCACGGGCTTTCGTTGCACAGGGCCTGTGCGCCTGCATATCAGGCAGCAAGAGGGCGATCCCGCCGCCGGGATGGCCGAATTATGATAAAAACAAGGTTCTGGGACGTCTGCACCCGTTTAAAGGGGGCAGGCGGGCCAGGTACTTATTATACAACGTTTTCTGTAAAAAGACAAGAGGAAAATCCTTTAATTTCAGAAAATCCTCGCCATCAACCCGGCGGAGAGGGGAAGGAAGGGAATCCCTTTATAAGTTCCACCAATTATTAGAAAAGCCATGCAGAAATTGACACGGCTAAAATGGCGGCGATCGGTCAATCCTATTGATTGCAAAGACTTTGAAAAAGAGAGGATGTAGGAAATGAAATGGGAGGAAACCACTGTTGCCGTAAAAAATCCCGCCGGGGCGGCCGTAAAACAAGAGAAAAAGCTAAAACTTAACAAGGCGTCCGTTAAAGAGTATTCCGCCGTTTATGTAATCGGCGCTTTGGGGTACAGCATCATTGAGATCATCTGGCGGGGGAATACCCACTGGACCATGACTCTCACTGGAGGCGTGTGCTTTGTTTTGGTGTATTTTACGAACCTGCGGATGCGGTTTAAAAAACTGTGGGAAAAATGCCTGTTTGGCTCAGGGATCATCACCTCGGTGGAATTTTCAGTGGGGTGTCTTGTGAACTTGGTACTCAAATGGAACGTTTGGGATTATTCCGGGATGCACTTTAATATTTTGGGCCAGGTCTGCCTGCTTTATTCCGGGCTTTGGTTTTTGCTCTGCGTGCCCTTGTGCGGGCTTACCTCCTTTCTGCACGGGGTTTTTCTAAAAAAGTTCGCATAAATAAAGGATGAATTTCGTTAGGTGTTCTTCAAACCACTTGCTGTCCATATTATCGAGGCGGCAAGTGGTTTTTGCACTCATCAGCCCGGCATTTCCCCTTTTGTGGTGCTGCCGTGAGATGTAGGGGGATACTGGACAGGGCCTGCGGATTTTGTTATACTAAACTTCTAGCATCATCGGATGGAGTATTTATATGAAGGAGGAACACCGGTTGCCGCAGCCCAAAGATCCCCTGGCGGAGATCCCGCCCCTTTTACTAACATGGTATGATAACAACGCCCGGATCCTGCCCTGGCGGGACAACCCCCCCCCTTATCGGGTGTGGGTGTCCGAGATTATGCTCCAGCAGACCCGGGTGGAGGCGGTAAAGCCTTATTTTGAGCGGTTTGTCTCCGCGTTGCCGGACGTAAAGGCGCTGGCCGAGGCGCCGGAAGAAAAGCTTTTAAAGCTGTGGGAAGGCCTCGGTTATTACAGCCGGGTCAAAAATATGCAGAAGGCGGCTGTAATCCTGATGGAGCGTTACGGCGGCGAGCTTCCTTCCTCCCGGGAGGAGCTTTCAAAGCTGCCGGGGATCGGGGATTATACCTCCGGTTCCATCGCTTCCATTGCGTTTAATATCCCCGTCCCGGCGGTGGACGGGAATGTGCTGCGGGTGATCTCCCGGGTGACGGCCAGCCGGGAAGATATTGTAAAGCCTCAGGTCAAAAAATCGGTGGAGGCTGCAGTGGCCAAAATTGTCCCCGAAAGAGCGGGGGACTTTAACCAGGCTTTAATGGAGCTGGGAGCTTTGGTCTGCCTGCCGAACACAGCGCCCTTGTGCAGCAGCTGCCCTTTGGCGGGAATCTGCCGGGCCTATGAGCAGGGAATCCAGGGGGAGCTTCCTGTGCGGCAGAAAAAAGCTGCCCGCCGGGTGGAGCAAAAAACGGTGTTTTTACTGGTGATGGATCAAAAAGCGGCTTTGCAAAAGCGCCCGGACAAAGGCCTTTTAGGCGGCATGTGGGAGTTTCCCAGCGCGCCGGGGCATTTAACCTTATCACAGGCCCGCTCTTTTTTGGAGGAAAAGGGCTTTTGCGTCCAAAAGTTAAGCGCCCTAAAGCCTGCTAAGCATATTTTCTCCCATGTGGAATGGCGGATGCAGGGGATTTATGCCCTTGTTTCCTCCTGTGGGGAAGGGGAGAACCTTGTATGGCGCTCGGCGGAGGAGTTAAAACGGGAGGTCGCCCTTCCCAGCGCCTTTGAGCCTTTTGCCAATTTGTTTTACAGTCTGTGCGGGTAACTATCCGAAAGGGGAGAGCGGGTCATGAAAACGCTAATCATGCTGGGCGGTCCCATGGGCGTGGGGAAGACCTCCGTCTGCCGGGAGCTGCAAAAATTGCTGCCGGCCAACGTGTTTTTGGACGGAGACTGGTGCTGGGATATGCGGCCCTTTGCCGTAACGGATGAAACCAAAAAGATGGTTATCGAAAATATCGTATTTCTCCTAAACTCCTTTTTAAAGTGCAGCCAGTATCAGCATATCCTTTTTTGCTGGGTGATGGACGAACAGGAGATTCTTGACAGTATTTTGTCACGGCTTTCCCTTGATAACTGCCGGGTGTTCCACTGTTCGCTTTTGTGCAGCGAGCGGGAGCTGCAGGAGCGCCTTCAATCGGATATTAAAGCGGGGAAAAGAACGCCGGATGTTATAGAGAGAAGCCTTCAGAAGCTCCCGAAGTATCATAGCCTTTCAGGGGAAACCCTGGATACCGGCGGACTCTCTCCCCGGGAAGCGGCGGAGAAGATCGCGCAGATGTTAGGGATTTTTGTTTTATAAACCAAAGCTTTTTCTTTAAAGGCAATCGGTTAAAATCTGCCTTTAAAATAGCGGCCGTATTTTGATGGATTTGCGGTGCATTTTAAAATCAAAATACGGATAATTTAGATAAATGTAACAACTCGTTCATTTACAAGCGGTTGGTTTAATGATATAATTATTTAACAGCATGGATGTTTCTACCGCTCCAAGAAAGTGGATGCAGGCGGACAACCGACAGCCTTTGCCCGGGAAATTCCGGAAGGGCCATAGGTAAACAGCCGGTTTATAATCAAACCTATAAGGGAATTAACCATAGAAAGAAAAGGAGATGGTCATATGGCAGAGATCAACTATTCGGAAGTGACGCCGGAGATCAAAAAACTGGCGGAGCTTTGCGGCAAAAATGGGATGATCGATCAGGATTTATACGCCAAATATGAGGTGAAACGGGGTTTGCGGGATATTAACGGAAAGGGCGTTTTAGCAGGCCTTACCGAGATATCCGAGGTGCGCTCCTACACGATTGTGGACAGCGAAATGGTTCCCTGTGAGGGAAAGCTGTTTTATAGAGGAATTGATATTGAACAGATTGTAGAGGGCTTTGTAAAAGAAAAGCGGTTTGGCTTTGAAGAGGTTACCTATCTGCTTTTATTTGGGGAGCTTCCCAACAAGCAGCAGTTAGAGGAGTTTACCGCTTTATTGTCCCATTACCGCTCTCTGCCCACCAGCTTTGTGCGGGATATTATCATGAAAGCGCCCAGTTCGGATATGATGAACACCCTGGCCCGCAGTGTGCTTACCTTATATTCCTATGACGAGTCGGCCAATGATATTTCGATCCCCAACGTGCTTCGCCAGTGCTTGCAGCTGATCGCATTATTCCCGCTTTTGTCGGTATACGGCTATCAGGCCTACCGGCATTATCACGACGGGCAGAGCTTATTTATCCATCAGCCCCAGCCGGAGCTTTCCACGGCGGAAAACATCCTACATATCCTGCGGCCGGACAGCTCCTACACCGAGCTGGAAGCAAGGATTTTAGATATCGCCCTGGTGCTTCACGCGGAGCATGGCGGCGGAAACAACTCCACCTTTACCACCCATGTGGTTTCCTCCTCCGGAACGGACACCTATTCCACCATCGCGGCGTCTTTGGGCTCCTTAAAAGGGCCGAAGCACGGCGGTGCGAACATCAAGGTCATGCAGATGTTCGACGACATGAAAGCTACCGTCAAAGACTGGACAGACGAGGAAGAGGTGACCGACTATCTCCGCCGGCTGCTGCATAAAGAGGCGTTTGACAAGGCGGGACTGATTTATGGTATGGGTCACGCAGTATACTCCCTGTCCGATCCCCGGGCGAATATCTTTAAGAAATTCGTTCGCTCCCTGTCGGAGGAAAAGGGAATGACCGACGAGTTCCAACTGTATTCCATGGTGGAACGTCTGGCTCCTCAGGTGATCGCTCAGGAGCGCCGGATCTACAAAGGCGTCAGCGCCAATGTGGACTTTTACAGCGGCTTTGTTTATCATATGCTGGGCCTTCCCAGTGAACTGTATACTCCGATTTTTGCCATCGCCCGTATCTCCGGGTGGAGCGCTCACCGAATCGAAGAACTGATGAATGCCGGCAAGATCATCCGGCCCGCTTATAAAAGCGTTTCCAAGCATCAGGAATACCGCCCGCTGGCAGAGCGGTAATATTATCTGTCTGTCATCCCTCTGCTGTATTTTACGGCAGGGGGATTTTTTGTTAGCCGTCTCCTGCCGCGCCAGAGGGGCGCCTGTTTTAATAATCTTACTGATAGGGAGGAAGGAATATGGCCAAAAAAATCGGCATTCTTTGTGCCAGTGACACCGAACTGGAACCGTTTTTAGAGCGGCTCGCCGACAAAACGGTTACCCAAAAATCCATGCTTTCCATTTATGAGGGGAAGTATGAAGGCACCGGCGTTGTGGCGCTGTACAGTGGCGTCTGCAAGGTAAACGCCGCCATTGCCACACAGATTTTGATCGACTGCTTTCAGGTGGATATGGTAATCAACGCCGGAGTAGCAGGAGGGATCGACGAGCGTGTCAAGCTGTTTGATACGGTGATCTCGGAGCAGTCCGCTTATCATGATATGACCGAGGATATTCTCACGGAGTTTCACCCCTGGCTCAAGACGATCTATTTCCCGTCGGATGAACGGCTGGTGGCCATTGCAAAGGAATACGCCCCTCAAACAGGCCATCCGGTTTTGTTTGGAAAAACCATGACCGGGGAACAGTTTGTGGCAGAGGATAAACGGGAAGAGCTCCGACAGAAATACGCGCCTTTATCGGTGGATATGGAGACTGCCGCCGTTGCCCATGTTTGTTATGTCAATGGGATCCCTTTTATTGGGATCCGGACGATTACCGACACCGCTTCCCACGATGGAATGGAGAATTTTGAGAAAAACTGCGAAACAGCTTCCCGTATCTCCGCTGAGGTGGTTTTAAAGCTGTTAAAGCAGTTTGCACAGCTGTAACAGGATAAAAGCGGCTGCGGATATTAAATCCGCAGCCGCTTTACCACAAAACAAACTTCCCGCGCACAGAGAAAACCACCTGTACGCGGGATTTTTGAAGGAGGAGGAAAGGCTTACTCAATACGGGAGATAAACTGACAGTACACATAGATGTTTTGGATTTTTTTAGCCTCCACACCATCTACGGTCTGGATGATGGGCTGTGTTTCCGAGGGGGTGACATACAGCTTAAAGACGATGGCGTCCTGGCCGGGGCGCATGTTGCGGATGCGCTTATACGGATATTCCCGGCGGGCGATCCCCAAATAGTTAAAGATGATGTCCTCGATTTCCAAATTGGAAAAACATTTTAAAACATCATCGTCCCCGTGCATATCCAGAATGGCTTTTGCTTCTTCAAAATTCAGATTGGTGGATTTAAACTGTCCTTGATTGATAACGCTGTTCATGTTGCTGTTGTCCAGCAGAAGCAATGGGGTTTCGCTTTTAAGCATAACGGTCACTCCTTTAACTGCTAAAATATGTTCCATTAACACTATATCACAAATCGAAAAATATGTCAATTTAGTTATTTGTTTAACAATAAGTTGAAATAAATTATGAAATCTGTCCAATAAAAAATTATCAGATGAAAGCATCACTAAAATAGCCCCCGCGAAAAAGGCGGGGGCTGTACGCTTATCTAAGGAAGGACCCTTACAAGCGCCGGATAGGCCGTATCATACATGATAAATATAATCGCTTTTGCGGGGCTTTGGCTGGGGAGCGTCTCCCTTGGGATAGCCAAGCGCCAGGGCGCCGATGCCTGTAAGCTCTCCTTTTATACCCCAGCGGGCCAAAAGCGCTTTCCCTTCGGGGGAATCGAACATCTCCCGTTCCCGATGGATCCAGCAGGAGCCTAGGCCTAACGAGTGAGCCGCCAGCATCATGGTGTTAAGCACACAGCTTCCATCCTCCACCCGGGTGTTTTTGTGAGCGTCGGCCAGCACCAGAACAATGGTGGGAGCGCCGTAATAAGGGTTTTTATCCGTCCCCAAAAACGAGGCGTTGAGCTTGACAAGCGCTTTTACGGCCTCAGGATCCTGGACGGCGATAATTACAGGAGACTGGGCGCCGTTGCCGGTAGGGGCGTAGGTGCCTGCTTTAAGTACCGCATCCAACTCCTCCCGGGAGATCTGCCGTTCCTCAAAGCTGCGGAAGCTTCGCCGGGTTTTGATAAGGGTTAACAGGTCGTTTTCCATGATCCATACCTCCTGACAATAACTTGAAAACAAGCCGGGATGCCGGCTTATCTAACGAGTCTCGTTCAAAAACAGCTCCACCTGGCGGTTAAATTCTTGGCTGTTTTTCGCAGCGATAAAATGATCCCCTTCCATGATGCAAAGGCGGCTGTCTGGAATACTGTTGGCTATTAGTTCCGTGTGGCTTTGCTTAATCATATCCTTTGTCCCCACAATTACAAGGGTGGGGACACGGATCTCTTTGAGGCGTGCGGGATCGATATGGGGTTCTTTTACCATCAGTCCCAGAATCTCTTTTTTGGAGCGGGCGCTTTTTTGGAATAAAGAGATCAGCGAGGCGATCCCATAGCCGATGCAGATGGGGATTTGGGTGCTTTTTTTGACGCCGCCAGGGAACAGGTCGGCCCCGTTTAAGATCAGACGGGACAGATACTGGGGATAACGCAGGGCGAATAACAGGGCGATGTTGCCGCCGTCGCTGAACCCAAGCAGGATGATATCCGACAGATGGTGCTCCTCCAAAAAATCCTTAAGGTCGTCGGCAAACTGCTCCAGCGTAAAGGGCGCCGTCCCTCGGGGGGAGCGGCCGTGGCCGCGGGTGTCCACGGCGATGGTCCGGTAATGCTCTTTAAAATAGGCGGTCTGCTCTTTAAAATAGCCGCCGTTTTCGCCGTTTCCGTGGAGCATGACAAGAGGCGGTCCTTCGCCTTGTTCGGTGTAGTAAAGGGAAATATCCACGAAAATCCCTCCTTATAAAAACAGATCAAAGACACAGATGGTAAGAAGAGCGGCCATTAAAAAGGCGAGAATTGCCTGGATTAAAACAGAGCCTCTCTTTTTAGGACTTTTTACAAACACAACGAGGTTGGAGACCGTCAGATACCATAAGATCACACAGGCGATGGGATAGCATATAGTGGTAGCGGTTGTAGAATAGCCTAATGGCTGGGGAATAATAATCAAAATCAGTACCAAAATAATCAAAAGATAATTAATGGTTCGTCCATTATTGGGGGACGGCATAAAAATGCCCCTTTCATCCTTTTTCTTTTAGTATATCGGTTTTTTATAAAAAAGCAAGAACAGCCATGTATTTTTTAGCGGCTTCTTGACAGCATTTTACAGCGAGCGGTATAATAAATTAACCAAAGCCCTCCAGCTGGAATAGATCGGATTTTTGCCGGGGGCAAATGCGATAAGCAAAAAAGGAGCTGTTAGCATGAAACAGATTCGCGTAACTGTCTGGAACGAGTATATCCATGAGCGGGAGATGGCGGAGGTTGCCGCTGTTTATCCCAAGGGCATTCATCAAACCATTGCGGACTTTTTAAATGAGCAGGAGGATCTGGCCGCCTCCACGGCGACCTTGGACATGCCGGAACACGGCCTGACCCAAGAGGTATTAGATACCACCGATGTTCTGATCTGGTGGGGCCACTGCGCCCACGACCGGGTCTCGGACGAGGTGGTGGAGCGGGTTCACCGCCGGGTGTTGGAAGGAATGGGGCTGATTGTCCTTCATTCGGGGCATGCCTCCAAGATTTTTCACAAGGTCTGCGGCACCTGCACGCTGAATTTAAAGTGGCGGGAATCCGGCGACAAGGAGATTTTGTGGTGTGTAAACCCCGGCCATCCCATTATGGAAGGCCTTGGCGACCATATTATTTTGGAGCATGAAGAGACCTATGGCGAGCATTTTGACATCCCCCAGCCGGATGAACTTGTGCTGATCGGTTGGTACGAAGGGGGCGAAGTGTTCCGCAGCGGCTGCTGCTGGACCAGGGGAAGAGGCCATGTGTT
The DNA here is from genome assembly GCA_944386475.1 of uncultured Clostridia bacterium. Taxonomy (GTDB): domain Bacteria; phylum Bacillota; class Clostridia; order Oscillospirales; family Ruminococcaceae; genus Metaruminococcus. Next base: position 13,478 of record CALXBH010000026.1, read on the forward strand.
TTACTTCCAGCCGGGGCATGAAACCCTGCCTACCTATCATCAAAAGGAGATCCAGCAGGTGATTACAAACGCCGTCCGCTGGGCGGCGCCGGTAAACGGCCCCAAAGCGGTATACGGCCATTATCCCGACCCGATCATCCAAAAATAATGACGGCAGTCGATCATTTAAGCGATGTTATTTCCCCACGGCTGGGAGTTCTGAGCTTTGTAGGGAAAACGCGGCGTATAACCGGCTGTTTATCCGCATAGGATGACAATAGGGAAAGGAGGACAAGTCATGCTGGAATATCGGTACGACACCCAACTGTTAATCGAAGGAGAACATCTGTCGGAAGATGATATCCATGATTATATTGCGGAGAATATCCCTGGGGACTGCCTGTTGGCAGTAGGGGATGAGGATCTGATTAAGATTCATTACCACACCAATATTCCTTGGAAGGTGTTGGAATACTGCGCCTCTTTAGGCGAAATTTTTGACATTGTAGTCGAGGATATGGAACGTCAGGCAAACGGCCTGCACGGTTAAGGCGGCGTTAGATGATTGTAAAAAGGAGGCTTTCCCGATAAAAATCGGAGGGCCTCTTTTTTCTTCTTTTACCTGCTTTGAAAGATGAAACATGTGCGATTAAAGAGGAGGACAAAGATTGGTTCCATTAGCTTCTGATACTTTATCAGGCTTTTTTCATAATTCTTTTCATAATTCTATTGACAAATTCGAAGATTGCCGGTATAATAAAACACGTTATTTTAGATAGGGGTATAGCTCAGTTGGTAGAGCAGCGGTCTCCAAAACCGCGTGCCGAGGGTTCAAGTCCTTCTGCCCCTGCCACATTTTAACAAAAGAACCGCTTGAAAATAGCGGTTCTTTTGTTATATTTGCATGATTTTCTCTATTTTTCTCATTGTTGCCTCCTTCTATCCTCTCCTATTTACTCCTGTTTTTCTGAATTATTTCGGTCAAAAAATTATGCGGATTACTAATCAAGCCCACCAGTTCATGAACTGGTGGGCTTCTGTTTACGGAATGATGAATATTTACATTTATTTCATAAATTACAGATTGCATATTTGCCATAAATAAGATACAATGAAATAAATACTACTTTTGTATTTTGGATTTTAATTTTGAATGGGGCTGAAGACTATGGGGCGAAAAGCCTATTCGGAACAGGAACGGGAGCAAGTGCGGACTGCTCTGCTGACCACTGTGATCCAGT
>CALXBH010000027.1 GCA_944386475.1 uncultured Clostridia bacterium
TGTTTTTTTTCGGAACGTTGGCAATTATTATCAGTACCGCAATATGGGCATTACAAATGGATGATATGGAACCCAGATTAAATGCCATAATTAAATATCATACTATCTGTTTTCCCGTCATGTATGGAACGGCCCTTTTCTACCTGCTTCAGCCCGCCGGCAGCCCCTGTTTCTTTTTCAAAATCCCTATGCGGTATATCTATCTGGGCTATGTGCTATTAGAAGTCCTGACTATTGAATTTCTGGAATTTGAGTATCTGCCTTTTATCCTATCCGGTATTTATCTGGCGCTGGCAGTAGTCGCGCTGATCCAGCGGTACTATAAAAAAGGAAAAAACACTCCAAGCGGCCAGCCACAGGCCAGTTAATCAGTATAAGGCGGGGTATTTAGAAGAGTAAGGGGGATTACTATGTTAACTTCGTTTTTTCCGGACCTAGATACATATCTTCCATTAATTTTGACTGTCTTGGTGATTCTTGTCGAAACGATATTGGCCGTTATCATTTATTGCATCACCCTGGTGATTCGGGAATCAATGCCCCAAAATCCCAATCCGCAGCCAATGCAAAGCCGATGGAAAAGATGGCTGTTAAAATGGCTGCTGCTACTAGGAACGTTAACAGCTATGATTGGCACGGCGTTATGGGCCTTACAACTGGATGACATGTCGCCGGGATTAACCAAAATTGATTATTATCATTTTCCTGTTTTTCCGATCATGTATGGAACGGCCCTTTTCTACCTGTTCCAGCCCGACGGCAGCCCCTGTTTCTTTTTTAAAATCCCTATGCGGTACATCTATCTGGGCTATGTGGTGCTGGCGGTAGTCGCGCTGATCCAGCGGTTTTTAAAGAAACCCCAAGGGTACAACCCAAGCGGCCACCCCCAGGCTGGGCAACCGGTATAAGGCACAAAAATTCCTCGGGGAGTCAATAGGCTCCCCGAGAGATTTTTTTCGGAAGGAATTATGGTATAATAACCACAACGTGGTTATTATACATTATATCTTTATAGCCGGGAGACTATTGAGATCAGTCAATTTCCATAAGGAGGATAAAAGAATATGCCGTTTTCAAAAGAAACGCTGGATTTTTTGTTTGAAAACAAGCTGCAAAACAGCAAAATGTGGTATGAAGAACACAAAGCCCAGTATCAAACGCTGGTGCTTGATCCCCTGCAGCAGCTGGTGGAGGCCTTAGGGCCTACTATGTTCCAGCTGGACCCCCAGCTGATTATTCAGCCCAAGGTGGGGAAATGCATCTCCCGCATCTACCGGGACACCCGCTTTTCCAAGGATAAAACCCTGTTCCGGGATGTGATGTGGATCGTGTTTCACCGGGACAAAAAGGCTTATGAAGGGCCGCCGTCGTTTTTTTGCGAAATTTCCCCCGACGGGTTCCGGTATGGCTGCGGGCATTATTATATGCCGCCCCAGCTGATGGAGGCGGCCCGAAACCGGATTTTGCAAAACAGTCCGGGCTTTCAAAAGGCGTTTGCCGCTATGCAAAACCATCGGGAGTTTTTCATCGAGGGGGAGAGCTATAAGCGTTCCCGTTTCCCGGAAGAGCCCCCCGAAAAGGCGGACTGGCTCAACCGGAAAAACCTCTGTTTTGTATGCGTAAGCCGGGACTTTGAACTGCTGTTTTCCGACCGTTTGGCGGCGTTTTTGGCAGAGGGCTTCCAGGTGCTTAAGCCCATATACGAATTTTTATGGGAGGCCCAGGAGGATTACCTCCATGAACTGCGGGAAGGTTCCGTCCATGATTGGCTATAAATGTATAAATAAGATATAATATTACTTATAGTATAATTTTTTTGCGGTTTAAAAGAAATAAATTCGGATTTCCTGTGACATTTTTGCTTGGTTGAGGGAGTTATGGGTGAAAGGGGGAATTTCCATGGGGAATCAGGCTGCCTGCGAAGAAAAGAGCATCGAGCAAGTAATTGGGCTTTACAAAAACATGGTCTTTAAAATCACCCTCACTCACACAAGCAACCGCTTGGACGCGGAGGATGCTTTTCAGCAGACCTTTTTAGCCTATTACCAGAAAGACAAAACCCTCTCGGATGAAGAGCATCGAAAAGCCTGGCTGATCCGCACGGCGCTGAATTGTTCCAGGCGGATCACCCAGAGCAGCTGGAAGAAAAAGACGGTTTCCCTGGAGGAAACGTCTGACGGCTGTTTTCAGTTTGTTTCGGAGGAAGAAAATCTGGTGTATCGATCGGTCATGGAGCTTCCGGAAAAATACCGCACGGTCATTTTGCTGTATTATTTTGAGGATCTGCCATCGGAGGAAATCGCCTTGATTTTGAAAAGGAAATCCGGCACGGTGCGGATGCAGCTGATGCGCGGCCGGGAAATGCTGCGGGAAAAATTGAAGGGGGATTATTTCGATGAAACATGATGTATTTACCCATATGAACGAGCAGATGACGCCGGATGAGCAGACGTTAGATGCGCTTTTAAAAAAAATAAAATGCGCAAAGAAACGCCCTGCCGTTAAACCGGTTTGGATTGCCGTCCCGGCGGCAGCCGCCTGCGCCGTGATCGCTGTCCCGGTGCTGCTGTCCCTGCCTGACATGACCGGGACGCAGCAGCCTGTGCTGAAAAATCCGGCATCTTCAAACGTTTCTACCCAGGAAGCGGAAATCAGGATCGACTCTTCCGAACAGATTATCGATGACCTTGTGCGGGTGCCGGAATGGGAAGAGCGCACCATTTATGAGCAGTACACGAATATGACGGTTGATGGCGCAAGTTATTTCGGGATTAATAAAACGGTTGACCAGGAAGAGATCGGGGAATTTTTAGGCGAAACGACTGCTGTGGGTTACGATGAGACCGATGATATGCGGGAATATCAGACGACAGTTAAGGTTTATACGCTGAAATCCATTAGCGAGCAGTGCCTGCTGGCAGTCCAATATCCGGGGCATGACGGGTATTATGTTTTTGAAACCTCCTATACGCCCGCTTCCTTTGGGCAGATGATAGACGACCTGAATCTGGAAGAAACCTTGCAGATCGAAGGCATTTTCTACGATGACGCTGCTTACGAAATGCCCAAAGCCTTTGTGTGGGACTTTTTGCAGGATATCCGGGCGGCGGAATACGCTGACCCTTATGTCACCAGGGTGTTTAGCGGCGAGATGGGAATCAAAGTTTCGATGCCGTTTTTAAAAACGATCGATGGAGCAACAGATATAATGGGTTCAAATGACTTATATATTGGTGTTTCCAAAGAGGGATATATCATTACGAATATTTATGGATCCCTGCAAGCGTTTGATATAGGCAAAGAAAAAGCAAATGCGTTTATGGAAAATGTAATTAATAATGGACAAAAAACAGCGGTCGAAGAATAAAGCGGGACAAGGATTCCTTCGGACAGAGGAATCTTAAAAAGGAGGCGTTCATCACAAGAACACCTCCTTTCGTGTCAAAAAACAGCGAAAATTCGTATAAAATTAGTTTTAATATACTTTTAGTATAAAATAAATATGGTTGTTCATGTAAGCAAATTTTTTGAAAAATCAACTAAGGGAACAATAAGCGGTATCGGAGCGAAATGTATTTCTGCAGGAAGGACAAGGCTGGAAAAAGGAGAGCTTATAATATGCGTTTTGCAAAGATTGCTATATTGATGATGCTGTTATTTGTTATGACTTTTGGAACTGCTTGTTCTAATTCATCAGTATATCCTACAGAAGATAGTTTTGAACTTACTGTAACTGCTCCACAAACCGAAATAATCGTAGGAGAAGAAGTCACCTTTACTGCTAAGCTAACCAATTTGACAGATAAAGACTTTATTCTTAATCACGGGATACCATTAATTGTTTTATACATAAGGCCTGCAGGTGATACTTCTAAAGAAGGAATAGGAGCTGCATTAGTTCAAACTACTCTAAAGGCACATCAATATACCGAAAAAGAAATTAATATTCAGGCAGCAGAAGCAGGCGACTATGTATTAAGGACGTACTGTTTATTTGATATTGACGGCAAAGAATTTCGATATGAATGCGATGATATTATAGTAAAAATCCTAGATGAATAGAACAGCACCCTATTTGTTTCCAGTGTGTTATACTGTCTAACAAATAGGGTGCTGTTCAGCTTTCCGGTGACTTTTTTACGGCTGGAACCGCTTGGGGGAGCGCTTGGCCGTCCCCGGAGAATAGGGAAGGGAAAGCTCCGCGTCGCCATAACCGCTGACAATATGGTCGGCCGCCCCCAGATCGTTTAGGATAAAGTGATTGACGGGAGTCGGCTTGTTCTGCTCAAAATTGGGAGCGGGGGAGGGCCACAAAACGGTGTGAGGATGGGTGGCGGCATACAGTTCCCGGGTGGCGCCGTTAAAGCCGTGGTGGGCCACCTGGATGATCTCGCAGCTTTTCAGGATGTCCTGTTTTCCTTCCAGCAGAATCCGGCTGGCCTGTGTTTCCGCATCCCCCAGCCAGAGGATTTTCTGCCCTGCCACCGTGGTGGTGATGACGGTGGAGTAATCGTTGACGCAGGAGGTGGTGGGGAGCAGATCCGCACAGGTGTATAACACGTCGATGGTGATTTCCCCGATCTGATACCGGTCGCCGGTCTGCGGGGTAATGACCGGAACATCCCGGCAGTATTCCTCCAGCGTGTGGTAAAATTCCTTCATGGTGGCGTCGTCGCTGCTCTTCCAGTCCCCGGTCACCTGAGAAAGATCCGCCGGATGGAAGTGGAACAGAAGCTTTTGAATAGTAACGTCGTTCCCATACTTCCAGACAAACTGGATGAAATTGCCGATATGATCCTGGTGGGCATGGCTGAAAAACCAGCCGGCGATAACCGGTTTCCCCTCACACCGGGAGATGAGGAAGTCATACAGCCGGTCCTGTTCACCCTCGGTAAAATAGCCGCCGTCGATGATAAAAAAGCGGCCGTCCTCCATATGAAAGACATAGCTCATCCCGCAGTCGATATGAGCCTGGTCAAGCTCCAGTTGATACAGTGTTGTGCTCATGTTGTACGCGCCGTCCTTTCTGTTTTAACTGTTCTGATACCAGTTAACCGGATATGCCGGCATTTGTCAAGAAGGAAAAGGGATGTTGCGAAATTTTTTCACAACATCCCTTTTAAAAACACTTGCCAGCTGTAAAATTTTTACCCTTCCTCGGTAATATCCACGCAGACGATTTCGCTGCGCCCCTCGGTGCGGATGGGATATCCCCAGGTGCCTACCCCGCCGGAGACGATGGAAGCGCATCCGCCGGGAAGAACATCCAAGCCGTAGCGTTGTTCGTTGATGTGCATCACTCGATGGGCGAGCCACCCTAAAGGCCATACCTGGCCGCCGTGAGTGTGGCCGGACAGGATTAGATCCGCGCCCGTGGCCGCTACGTCTTTTAAGTCCCGGGGCTCGTGATCCAGCACCACCGTATAAAGGGGGCTGGGGGGAATCAGTTCCCGGGTGTTTAGCCGGCTGCCCCCGTTTAAAATCCAGTCCTTGCGGCCGGTGATGCGGATTTCTTCGCCCGGGCCAGCCAGGGCGGATTCATCCTCCAAAATCCGGATATCGCCCTTTTTAAGCTGTTCTTCCAGATCTTCCTTGGTGTAGGAAGGCGCATTCCAGTATCGCTTGATATCGTGGTTGCCATAGACATACCATTTTCCATAGGGGGCATGCAATTCTCCCAGCATTTTGCAATAGGAGGCAAAGGTTTCGTGATCCACATTTTCGTCAAAAATATCTCCGGTCAGCACAATCATATCCGGGTTTAAAGCCTGTATCCGGTCGGCAAGGCCGGGGATGTCTTTTCGTTTTAAGGAAGCGCCGGGATGCATGTCCGACAACTGGACGATCCGCAGACGCCCGCCGGGGAGCTGTTTTTTGGTGGACAGGGAATAATGGGTGGTGTACAATTTGCACGCCCTCCAGTAACCGATCGCCAGATATCCCAGAGTGATAAGCACAGCGGGTAAAAAGCCGTTCCATAAAAGTCCCCACCAAAAGGGGATATGGCCTATAGCAAGCCGTAGAATCAGGGTAACGATATCCATGGCAAGCAGAAAGACGGAAAACGACATGACGATCAAAAAGCCTATTCCGCCAGGACACCGGGTAAACCACAAAAATACCGCTGTCAGCAGAAGGGGAATCAGCAGGGCAAGAAGAAACGAACTTGTCCGCAGCAGCTGGACAGGAGGAAGAAACAAAAGGTTAAAAAACAAAATTACTCCTGCCACCAGCTGGGCATAGTTTTCGATGTGTCCCTGCTGAGGATAGGAGTCGGAAGCATATTTTTTTTGTCTGCCCCAAAAAGGCATCCGATCATCCTCTTTCCATTGATTGAAAATTTTATTTATAAAATAGGATTCCCGTTTTTTAAAAAGGAATCCGGCCGCAGAAAATCATCATCCTGCAACCGTATTCATCAGTATAGCACATTTGAATAAAAGGTCAAATAAAGTGCGGAAAATGTCAAACAAATGTAATTTTTACGAAATAAGGAGAAGCAAGGCATTGCGCCGGTTTGAAAACACGAAAAATTCCTTTTTGGCGCATAACAAACCCGCCCGTTCTCCCGGCAAAGGGGGAGAACGGGCGGGAAATAAGCGGTGAATGGTGCGGGAACGCTTTTATTCCTCCAGAATGCGGCCGTCGGTGGAGATGGTGACCACCTGCCAGGGGATCATCTTCCCGCTGTTTTTTAGCGCTGTAACCGCAGCGTTGGCGATCCCGCCGCAGCAGGGGACCTCCATGCGGACTACCGTCACGCTTTTGATGTTGTTTTCCTTTAGAATCCGGGTCAGCTTTTCGCTGTAATCCCCTTCGTCCAGCTTGGGGCAGCCGATCAGAGTAATATGATTTTTGATAAAGCGCTCAT
>CALXBH010000028.1 GCA_944386475.1 uncultured Clostridia bacterium
GAACAGTCCGGCCATATTATCTTCGGGGAGTATGCTTCCACCGGCGACGGCCAGCTTTCCGCCGTGCAGCTGATGAGCATTTTGCGGGATTACGGAAAAAAAGCCTCGGCAGTGGCCGGGGTGATGGAGCGCTATCCCCAGGTGATCGTCAATGTCAAAGCGGACGCGGACGGCAAAGCGCGCCTCAATACCGACGAGGAGATCAACGCTTCTATTAAAGAATGCACCGAAAAGCTGGGTAATGAGGGACGTATTTTGGTGCGCGCTTCCGGCACCGAGCCCCTTATCCGGGTGATGGTGGAAGGTAAGGACTTCGATGTTATCAACCAGTACGCTGTGAAGGTCGGGGAGATCATTAAACAGCGCGTAGGGTGCGAGGAATAAAAAACACCGGCAAAAAGGATGAATAAATCGATGAGAATGGCCACAGACTGGCAGGATTATCAGGTTTTGGACGCTTCCGGCGGGGAAAAGCTGGAAAGCTGGGGCGGGCGGCTTTTGATTCGGCCCGACCCCCAGGTGATCTGGAACACCCCCCGGGAGATCCCGCAGTGGAGCAAAGCGGCCGCCCACTACCACCGTTCCAGCAAAGGCGGCGGCAGCTGGGAGATGCTTTCAAAGCTTCCGGAAAGCTGGACGATCCGCTATAAAGAGCTGTGTTTTCGCATCCGGCCCACCGGCTTTAAGCATACCGGCCTGTTCCCGGAGCAGGCGGTCAACTGGGACCTGTTTCGGGAGCTGATCGCCGGGGCGAGGCGGCCTGTCAAGGTGCTCAACCTGTTTGCGTACACAGGCGGCGCGACCCTTGCCTGTTTAAGCGCAGGCGCGCAGGTCTGCCATGTGGACGCCAGCAAGGGCATGGTGAACTGGGCCAGGGAAAACGCTGCCTTATCCGGGCTTTCTGACCGTCCGGTGCGCTGGATTGTGGACGACTGCGAGAAATTTGTCCAGCGGGAGATCCGCCGGGGAAACCGCTATGACGCGGTGATTATGGATCCGCCCTCCTATGGCCGGGGCCCCGGCGGGGAGGTCTGGAAGCTGGAAGATCAGGTATATGACCTGGTGTCCCTTTGCGCCGGGGTGTTAAACGACCATCCGCTGTTTTTTGCGTTAAATTCCTATACCACCGGCCTTTCTCCCTCCGTGATGGCTTATCTTTTAAAGGTGACGGTGGAAAAACGCTTTGGCGGACGGGTGGAAGCGGAGGAAATCGGGCTGCCGGTACAGGCTTCCGGCGGCTTTTTGCCCTGCGGAAGCACGGCGCTGTGGATCGCTTGAGAAAAGGAAGAAGTCAATGGCAGAATTAATCAAAGCGCAAAACCTGACATTTGCCTATATCCGCGAGGATGAAGAGGAACAGCCGGCCCCGGTGCTTAAGGACATCGATTTTTCGGTGAAGCAGGGGGAGTTTGTGGCGGTTTTGGGCCACAACGGTTCGGGAAAATCCACCCTGGCAAAGCATTTTAACGCCATTTTGCTGCCCACCGAAGGGACGGTCACTGTGGCGGGGATGGATACTAGGGACGAAGAGCATCTGTTCGACATCCGACAGAATGTGGGGATGGTGTTCCAAAATCCCGATAACCAGATCGTCGCCACCGTGGTGGAGGAAGACGTGGCCTTTGGGCCGGAGAATATGGGCATTGAACCGGCGGAGATCCGCCGCCGGGTGGACGACGCCTTAAAAGCGGTGGACATGTACGGGTACCGGGAGCACAGTCCCCATCAGCTCTCCGGCGGGCAGAAGCAGCGGGTGGCCATTGCGGGAGTCATCGCCATGCGCCCGGGCTGCATTGTGTTGGACGAGCCTACTGCCATGCTGGATCCCAAGGGCCGGCGGGAGGTTTTAAAGACGATCCACGCGTTAAATGAAGAATACGGCACTACAGTGGTGCTTATTACCCACTTTATGGATGAAGCCGTTTCCGCCGGCCGGGTGGTCGTGGTGGATAACGGGACGATTTTGACCCAAGGGACGCCCCGGGAAGTATTCTCCCAGGTGGAGCTTTTAAAGCAGGCGGGTTTGGATGTCCCCCAGGTGACCGAGCTCGCTTACGAGCTTCGGAAAGAGGGCTTTCCCATCCCGCCGGATATTTTAACCGAACAGGAGTGTGTGGCCGCGTTGGCGATGCTGCTAAAGGAGGGATCGGATTGCCGGCAATCATAAAAACCGAGGACCTCAGCCATGTGTACAGCGAAGGGACGCCCTTTTGCAAAACAGCGGTGGGCGGGGTGAACCTGTCCATCGAAGAAGGGGAGATGGTGGGCGTTATCGGCCATACCGGCTCGGGAAAATCCACCCTGATCCAGCATTTTAACGGCCTTTTAAAGCCCACCACCGGGAAGATTTATATCGACGGGCAGGATATCTGGGCAAACAAGCAGGATATCCGTTCGGTGCGGTTTAAGGTGGGGCTGGTGTTCCAATACCCGGAATACCAGTTGTTTGAGGAGACTGTTTATAAAGATATCGCCTTCGGCCCCAAAAATATGGGCCTTTCCGAGGAAGAGATCGACGAACGGGTCCACAGCGCCATCCGGTTTGTAGGGCTAAAAGAATCAGTCCTGGAAAAAAGCCCCTTTGATCTGTCCGGCGGGCAAAAGCGCCGGGTGGCCATTGCGGGAGTCATCGCCATGGATCCCAAGGTGCTGATCTTAGACGAGCCCACCGCCGGGCTGGACCCCAAAGGCCGGGACTTAATCTTAAATCAGATCATGGCCTACCACGAGGAAAAGAAAAACACCGTCCTGCTTGTCTCCCACAGCATGGAGGATATCGCTAAGTTCGCCACCAAGGTGCTGGTGATGAACAACGCCGCGGTGTTTACCTACGACACGGTGGAAGCGGTGTTTTCCCGGGTGGAGGAGCTAAACGACATGGGCCTTTCCACTCCGCAGATTACCAGGGTGTTTTACGAGCTTCACAAACAGGGGCTCCCGGTCAGCGATAAAATCTTTACGGTGAAAGCCGCCAGGGAAGAGCTTCTCAAACGGCTGCAAAAGGGGGGCGGCGGATGCTAAAGGATATTACCATTGGACAGTTTTTCCCCGGGCAGTCTCCTGTTCACAAGCTGGATCCCCGCATCAAGATCATCCTGACTTTGGCCTATATCGTCATGCTGTTTATGACGGGAAACGCCTTTGGCTTCCTCATTCCCATCGTCTTTTTGATCGTGTTGTATCTCATCGCTCACATCCCCTTAAAGATGATTTTAAAGAGCATGAAGCCCATTGTTCCTATTATCATCATCACGGCGGTGCTCAATCTGTTTTTTGTGGACGGCGACCCCTTGTGGAGCTGGGGGATCTTTACCATTACCAAAAACGGTGTGGCCATGTCGATTATGATGGCGGTGCGGATTCTCTGCCTGATCGCGGGGACCTCTCTGCTCACCTATACCACCTCGCCCATCGCCCTTACCGACGGGATCGAGCGGCTGCTTTCTCCCCTCAAGAAGATTCATTTTCCCGCCCATGAGCTGGCGATGATGATGACCATTGCCCTGCGGTTTATTCCCACCTTGATTGAGGAAACCGACAAGATCATGTCGGCCCAGAAGGCCCGGGGCGCAGATATGGAGACCGGCGGGCTTATCCAGCGTGCCAAGGCGTTAGTCCCTATCCTGATTCCGTTGTTTATTTCGGCCTTCCGCCGGGCGGAGGAACTGGCTCTGGCGATGGAGTGCCGCTGCTATCACGGCGGGGAAGGGCGCACCCGGATGAAACAGCTCCATTTAAGCCTGCGGGACGCAGTGGCTTCTTTGGTCGTCGCGGCCTGTATCGCCGGGATCGTGTGCATTAATATTTTCGTGACTGTAGGAAATTTTTAAGGACATTGTCAGAATTTGAGCGTGTCGACAAAGTCGACAGCTCTAGAAAAGGGGCAAGCCCCCCTTCTAAGTATCCCCCAGCAAATCCTGTAAACACAGGTTTTGCTGTCATCAAAACCGTTTTATAAAAACTGCAAGTGTTTTTATAAGCAACTGTTATCAACAGTTGCTTTGCGCATCTGTCGCCAGTTTTGATTTTATAAGACAATATAAATGTTTTTGAATAGTTTGAGAATTTATCTTGCAATTTTTATTGCAATCTTTTGAAAAATCAAGTACCATGAAAGAGACGCCTATGTTAAGAAACCTGTTGTTCCGGCTTCGTTACCGGGGAACCCGGTATCATGGCTTCCAGATGCAGAAAAACGCCCTGTCAGTGTGCGATGTACTGTCTGATGCGGTGATCCAGGTAACCGGCAGCCGCCACAGCATCATCGGCTGTTCCAGGACGGATACCGGCGTACACGCCAACGAGTATTACTGGAACATGAAAACAGAGTGTTCTATCCCGCCGGATGCGTTTGTGCGGGCGCTTAACGTCCATCTGCCGGAGGATATTGCAGTGACCCACTGCCGGGAAGTACCCATGGATTTTCACGCCCGGTTTTGCGCCAGGGAAAAGGAATATGTATACCGCATCCTAAACGTTCCCGTGCGGGACCCTTTTTGCGAGGATACTGCCCTGCACTACAAATATCCTTTAAACGATGAGCTTTTAGCGGCGGCAGCCTCTCGGTTTGTGGGGGAACATGATTTTTCTGCGTTTTGCAGCGCTGGAAGTTCGGTGCAGGACACAGTGCGGACAATTTATGACAGCCGGATTTCCCGGGAAGGGGATCTTGTGCTTTTTACCGTGCGGGGGAACGGATTTTTATATAACATGGTGCGTATTTTGGTGGGAACCATGCTGGAGGCAAGCGAGGGGAAGATCCCTTTGGAAGCCATTGAGGAGCTGTTTTGCTGCAAAGACCGGGGAAGGGCCGGAAGAACGGCGCCGCCCCAGGGGCTTTTTTTAAACCGGGTGTTTTATGACGAGGACTGGTTTGGTTTAAGCGAGAGTCCCCTCTACACGGGAAATAAAGGATAAGGAGGACGTTAAAAGCAGGATGAGCGATAGTATCAACGATATCGAATCCTACCGGAAAAAACGGCGCCGCAAGCGGTGGATCAAACGGATCATCCTGTTTTTGATCCTGGCGCTGGTGATAGGCGGCGCATTGCTGGCGTTTTCCTATTTTCAGGATTTTGATTTCAGTTTCGGCCAGGACGGGGATGGAGAAAACACCGGTTTTCCTATCGCCCTGGCAGGGGATCAAACCGTGTCCTTGGGTAGAATGGGAAATGATCTGGTGCTGCTCAGCGACACCCGGATACAGGTGTTTACCGAAAGCGGGAAACAGGTCATGTCCTCCAACCACGGCTATTCCAACCCGGTTTTTAAATCCACCGACCGTCGGCTTTTGGTGTATGATCGGGGCGGCGGAGGCTTTAAGCTTGAAAACAGCCGGGGAACCGTGCAGGAAAAGACACTCACTGACAATATCGTTTTAGGCGAGATCAGCGATGAGGGCAACGTAGCCATTGTCACCCAGTCTGACCGGTATTCCAGTGTTCTGCACGTTTATGATTCCGCTTTGGAGGAGTTGTTTGTCTGGTACAGCGAAGATCAGATTGTCGCCCTTGACTTTAAAGATGGGGGCCGGGGCTGTGTAGCAGCTACCATCAGTACTCAGGGCGGAGAGATGATTTCTTCTTTGACAGGCCTTGACTTCTCCAGCGAGGAAGAGGAATATTCCACCGATGTGAAAGGCGTTATGGCCCTGTCGGTGGATATTAAAGCCAGTGGCCAGACTCAGATGATTGGGGATACCATGGCCTGCTCCTTTGGGGCGGACGGTTCTTTAAAAAACAGCTATCCCTATAACAAAAAGCTGTTGCAGTATGCCAATCATTTTGACAAGGGCGCGGTTTTGCTGCTCACCGATGCAGACACCAATGTGGAAAATACAGCGGTGGTTTTGGGGTCAGACGGTTTGGAGTCAGCCGCCAAACAGGTAGAAAGCCGTATTTTGGATATGGATTGCAGCGGTGACCGGATTTTGCTGATTGCGGAGGAGACGGCGTATTCCTATAATCTGTCTTTGGAGGACGAGAAGCAAAAGGCCTGTGGCGTTGACGCCCAGCGCGGGGTGCTGATTAACTCCAACGCCTATATCATGGGGGCCAGAGAGATTCAAAAGGTCGCCATGGAGTAAGACGAGGACCTGTTACAACGGTTTTTACCGGCTTGTCCGGAAAAAATATACTTTATCTTTTGACTATTAGGAGGTGCAGGCGGATGATGCCGCTGTTGATCGACATTTTACTCATTGCTTTTACCTGTTTGACTGTTTTTTTTGCGTACAAAAAAGGATTTGTACGCACCGTGGTTTCGATTGTGGGATATATTCTGGCAGCAGTGGTGGCTTTTGGTCTCAGCGCCATAATTGCCGGCCCCATCTTCGATCATTTGATCGCTCCTCCGGTAACCGAGACGGTGCAGACCTCCATTGACGAGCAGGTTGACCTGTCCCAGTTGGATGGAGAGCAGTTAAATCAACAGATCGATCAGATTTATGACGCTATGCCGGAGTTTTTATCCGCCATGATGGAGGAGACCTCTGATTTCCGTCAGGAGCTGCAGGCGACTGTTGGTTCCATCTCTACCCAAAATGCTTCTTATGAGATTGCTTCTGCCATTGTGAACACCGGTATCCGTCCTGTTTTTGTCATGCTGGTACGGTCGGTGCTGTTTGTTATTTTATTCGCCATCCTGATGGTTGTGGTCGGACTTTTGAGCCGCATGCTCAAAACAGTCAACCATATTCCCGTGCTGGGCAAGATGAACGCTGTGCTGGGCGGTGTGCTTGGCGTTTTAAAAGCGGCGTTCTGGCTGTATGCTATTGCGGTGGTCATTTACATTTTTGTGGATTTGACAGCCGGACAAAATGGTGTTATAAATAATGAAGTTATTGAACAAACATATATATTTAACATTTTCTACAAGTATAATCCATTATTGAGCTTTAAACTATAAACAGAGAGGACTGTGCCTTTTGCAAACGCCAGATAAAGAGAGCAACTTCAGTATCCCTAATCTTATGTCGGCTTTTCGCATTCTCTTGATCCCGGTTTTTGTACTGGTCTATTTTTTGGTGCCGGATTCCTCCTGGATCTGTATCGGCATTCTGGCTCTGTCCGGGCTGACTGATGTGGTGGACGGAATCGTCGCCAGAAAATGTAATATGATTACCCCCCTTGGCAAGGTTTTAGATCCCGTTGCAGATAAGCTTACTCAGGCGGCGGTTTGCATCTCCTTGTCCATCAGCCACCCTAAGCTTCTTATTTTACTGGCGGTTTTCGCAGTAAAAGAGCTGACCATGATGGGCGGTGGGATTTACCTGCTAAAATCCGGGAAAAAGCCGATTTCCGCCAAGTGGTTCGGCAAGCTTTGCACCTGCGTGCTGTTTGCGGTTTTCCTGCTCATCCTTTTGTTCCCTGATATGGGGGACGGAGCGTTATACGCTTTGATCGGGATTGCCGTCATATTTGCCCTGTTCTCTCTCATGATGTATATATCCGAGTTTTTCAAAATCAAAAAGTCATAAGCAGAGGAGAAAATAGATGCTTTGCAGTAGATGTAAAAAGCGTATGGCCGTTGTGTTTATGTCCCGGGTGGAAAACGGCGAAACGATTAACGAGGGGCTTTGCCTGAAATGTGCTAAGGAGCTGGGAATTCCCCAGGTACAGTCGATGATGGACAGTATGGGGATCACCGATGATGACATCGAAGAGATGGGTAACCAGTTAATGGAACTTAATAACGGGGATTCCTTTGAGCCGGGGGGCGCAGATACCATGCCGCCGTTTTTGCAGAACCTGTTTGGCGGCAATATGCCTGCCCCTGCGGATAACTCTCCGGGAGAAGGCCAAAAGGATCGGAAAAAAGCGGGGAAAAAGCAGCCAAAGCGCAAATTTTTGGATACTTACTGTACCAATCTGACCCAGCGGGCCCGGGACGGCAAGCTGGACAACATCATCGGCCGTGAAAACGAGATCTATCGGGTGGTGCAGATTTTGTCCCGGCGCACCAAAAATAATCCCTGCCTGATCGGTGAACCAGGCGTTGGCAAGACCGCTATCGCCGAGGGGATCGCCCAGCGTATTGTAGCGGGGAACGTCCCATTCCGCCTGGCGGACAAGGAAGTATATCTGCTGGATCTGACGGCGCTGGTGGCGGGCACGCAGTTCCGCGGCCAGTTTGAAAGCCGGGTTAAAGGCCTGATCGATGAGGTCAAAGAGGCCGGAAACGTGATTTTGTTTATCGACGAGGTGCACAACCTGGTGGGAACCGGGGATTCCGAGGGTTCCATGAACGCGGCGAACATCCTAAAGCCCGCTCTCTCCCGGGGAGAGATCCAGGTGATCGGCGCCACCACTTTTAACGAGTACCGCAAATACATTGAAAAAGATTCCGCCTTGGAGCGCCGGTTCCAGCCGGTGACGGTGGGCGAGCCGACCATCGAGGACACGGTCAAGGTTTTAAAAGGTATCCGGCAATATTATGAGGCTTATCACAAAGTAAAGGTCAGCGACGAGATCATCCAGATGGCGGTAACCATGTCGGAACGGTATATTAACGACCGGTTCCTGCCGGATAAGGCCATTGACCTGATGGATGAAGCCTGCTCCTGCGCATCCTTAAAAAGCAAAGAGCTTACCGAGTATGAACAGCTTAACAAAGAGCTTAAACAGCTGTATTCCCAGGAGGAATCTTTGGAGCAGCAGACCGAAAAGATCGACTATGAAGCGATTGCCAAGGTTAAAGCCCAGATTATCACGGTAAAAGAGCAGCTCAAAGCCTTAGAGCCCAAGGTCGCTAACTTACAGGTAACGCCGGAGGATGTGGCCAAGGTGGTAGAACTTTGGACGGGGATTCCCGCTTCCAAAATCCAGCAAAACGAGATGAAGAAGATCGCGGGCTTAGAAGACCGTTTGAAACAAAAAATCATCGGCCAGGACGAAGCCGTGCATCTGGTGGCCGCTGCTGTCAAGCGCAGCCGGGTGCAGCTTTCCAAGCGCCGCCGGCCGGCCTCCTTTATCTTTGTGGGGCCCACAGGTGTCGGAAAGACCGAACTTGTCAAGGTTTTGTCCCAAGAGCTGTTTGATACGGTGGATCCGCTGATCCGGCTGGATATGTCCGAGTTTATGGAAAAACATGCGGTGTCCCGGCTGATCGGTTCGCCGCCCGGATATGTGGGCTATGATGAGGCGGGCCAGCTCACCGAAAAGGTGCGCCGCCGCCCGTACTCGGTTTTGCTGTTCGACGAGATCGAAAAGGCG
>CALXBH010000029.1 GCA_944386475.1 uncultured Clostridia bacterium
AAACAGCCCTGTCAGGATAGCAGTGATGACGACCCCCAGCGTAGACATCAAAATTGCGGGCTTTGCCACCGGTTTGGCCGCTTTCCAGCTGGTACCGAAGCCGCCGTAAAACATGATAAAAACAAGCCCGAAGGAGCACAGCTGCTGGGCCAGGGCGTAGTCGTCAAACTGAATCCCCACAATGCCGTCCGATCCGAACAGCATTCCCAGCACTAAAGCGATCAGCAGTGTGGACACCCCAAACCGGTACAGCAGCTTACTGGAGGCAACGCACAAAAGCAGAATCACCGAACCGATTATCATAATTTGCACCATGCACATTCCTCCTTGCTTTACGCCCTTTACAGGCTAACCATTCCTATTCCTATTTTATGAACACAGGCAGCAAAATAAAGCCTTTAGCCTTCCTGTTCATCCAACGTTTTATAAAATCCCCCCAAAAATTCCTCTTTAAAAACCGCCACCTCCGGAAGCGCCATAGCATCAAGGGCCTGCTGCTGAGAAAGCTTTGCCTGCTTAAACTCCTGGTTTCCTGCCCGTTCTTCTTCAATGCATTTAATCAGCGCAGACAGCTTATCCGCCGCTTTTACCAGCTTCCACAGCTCCCCGTCCTCCTCCCGGGGAAGCATGAGCTGTTCGTACTCCTCCCGCAGGTCCTCGGGCAGCAGGGCTAAAAGCCGGCCGGATGCTTCCCGCTCCACCTTTTTGTAGGCGGTGCGAAGTTCGTCGTCATGATACTTAACCGGCGTAGGAAGATCACCGGTGATAATCTCGTTGGCGTCGTGAAAGATAGCAAGCACCGCCAACCGATCAGTGTCCACGCTTCCGCTAAACCGCCTGTTGCGGATCACCCCTAAGGCGTGGGCGATCATCGCCACATCCAGGCTGTGCTCCGACAGGCTCTCCTGGCGGGTGTTGCGCATCAGTCCCCAGCGGTTGATGTATTTCATTCGAAACAGCATGGCAAAAAAGCCGCTTTCCATATTCCATCCCTTCTTTCCTGGTTTCGGGTATTCCCCCCATACACTTTTTCTTTTTAAAGAGAGTATTATAACCTGCGATAAACAAACAGCCGCGCTTCGGTATAGAAGCGCGGCCTCATTGTCGCCATTCGTTTTAACAGAAACAAATTAACACAAAACCGCTGGGATATCGCAACGCCTTTAGGCGTTTGCGCCGTGCTTTTTAGCCTGAATCTCAGCAATCGCATCTTTGCGGGAAAGGTTGATACGGCCGTGGTCGTCGATCTCGATCACCTTGACGGGGATCTCATCTCCTACGCTGACCACGTCTTCCACCTTGTCCACCCGCCGGTTTTCCAGCTTGGAGATGTGAACCAAGCCTTCTTTGCCGGGAGCAATCTCCACAAAGGCGCCAAAGGTCATCAACCGGGTAACCTTACCCATATAGATCGAACCGATCTCCGGATCGTTGACGATGGTCTCAATGATCGAAAGGGCCCGGTCGGCGCCCTCCTGATCCACGCCCAGAATGTAGACGCTGCCGTCTTCGTTGATGTCGATCTTAACATCGCACTCCGCGCAGATCTTCTGGATCACCTTGCCGCCGCTGCCGATGACGTCGCGGATCTTATCCACGTCGATCTTGGTGGTAATCATCTTGGGAGCGTACTTGGATACCTGATCTCTGGGCTTGGAGATCACCGGCAGCATGATCTCATCCAGAATATACAGCCGGCCTTTGCGGGTCATTTCAAAGGCAGCCTTTATGATCTCTAAGGTCAGGCCCTCGATCTTCATATCCACCTGGATGGAAGTGATGCCCTTATGGGTGCCGCCTACCTTAAAGTCCATATCGCCGAAGAAATCCTCTAATCCCTGGATATCCAGCATGGTCATCCAGCGGTCGCCCTCGGTGATTAAGCCGCAGGAAATACCGGCAACCGGCGCTTTAATCGGCACGCCGGCATCCATCAGCGCCAGCGTAGAACCGCAGATCGACGCCTGGGAGGTAGAACCGTTGGAGGAAAGCACCTCGGACACCATGCGGATGGCATAGGGGAAATCATCCACGCTGGGAATCACCGGCAGCAGAGCCCGCTCCGCCAGGGCACCGTGGCCAATTTCACGCCGGCCGGGGCCGCGGCTGGGTTTGGTCTCACCCACCGAGTAGGAGGGGAAGTTGTAATTATGCATATACCGTTTTTCGGTGTGTTCGTCGATGCCGTCCAGCATCTGGGCCTCGCTCACCGGGCCTAAAGTGGCAACCGTGAGCACCTGGGTCTGTCCGCGGGTGAACAGGCCGGAACCGTGTACCCGGGGCAAAACAGCGACTTCGGCAGCCAAGGGACGGATTTCATCCATCCTGCGGCCGTCTACCCGCTTGCCCTCGTCTAACAGCCAGCGGCGCACGATGAATTTCTGGAGCTTGTACATGCACTCCTCAATCAAAGCGCCCTGCTCGGGATAAATCTCGTCAAATTTGGCGTGGACCTCATCGTAAACCGGCTGCAAACGCTCCTCCCGGATGTTCTTGTCGTCGGTGTCCAGCGCGTATTTTACCTTGTCAATAGCAAATTCCTTGATCGCCTCGAACATATCCTCAGGCACTTCCTGGGACTCGAATACGATCTTTTCCTTGCCGATTTCTTTTTGGATCTGGGCGATAAACTCCACAATCGCCTTGTTGGCCTCATGGCCTTTGGCCAGCGCCTCCAGCATGACGTCCTCGGGCACTTCGTTGGCGCCCGCTTCGATCATCACGATTTTCTCCGCCGTGGAAACAACCGTTAAATCCAGGTCGGATTTTTCCCGCTGCTCCCGGTTGGGGTTGATGATGATCTTGCCGTCTACTAAACCTACGTTGACGCCGCTGATGGGGCCGTGCCAGGGAATATCCGAAATGGACAGCGCCACCGACGTACCGATCAAGCCCGCTACTTCGGGAGCGTTGTCAATGTCGCTTGCCAGCACCGTCATAACCACCGAAACATCGTTGCGCATGTCCTTGGGGAACAGCGGACGGATGGGGCGGTCTACCAGACGGGAAGTGAGGATGGCGTGCTCGCTGGGGCGGCCTTCCCGCTTTAAAAACGAGCCGGGGATTTTACCCACCGCATAAAGCTTTTCTTCATAATCCACCGACAGAGGGAAAAAGTCGATCCCTTCCCGGGGTTTGGGGGACATGGTGGCGTTAGTCATCACCACGGTGTCGCCGTACCGGACCCAGCAGGATCCGTTTGCCAGGCCGCAGGTCTTTCCAGTTTCCACCGTCAGTTCCCGGCCGGCCAGCTCTGTTTTAAATACTCTGTGATTTTCAAACATCTTGTTACCTCCTGTTGAAGCAATTTTTCTGTAAGTGGGGTTTAAGTTGCTCGGCAAAGCTTCAACAGGGTTTAGCAATAAATACTGCGCCCTCATTAAAAAGGCGTACTATTTAATGCTAACCGCCCGCTGGAACTATGCGTGCAGAACAAAAACCCAAAAAGGCAGAGGGCAATTCCTTGCCATCTGCCTTTGATTCCAGTAACTATTTACGGATACCAAGTTTCGCGATGATGGCGCGGTATCGCTCAATATCCTTTTTCATCAGATAGTTTAACAGGTTGCGGCGGCGGCCAACCATTTTCAGCAGACCGCGGCGGGAATGATGATCCTGTTTATGAACTTTCAGATGTTCGGTCAGGTCGTTGATCCGTTTGGTCAAGATGGCGATCTGAACCTCAGGGGAGCCGGTATCGGTTTCATGGGTGCGGTTTTCTGCGATAACCGCTGCTTTTTCTTCTTTGAGCATCATAGTTAATTTGTCACCTCATTGTAAAATTTGCCCGCGTCGCAGCAAGGGGAAAAGGCAACCTCCCATAATCAGGGCATACTCCCGCCAGCCGGGATCGCGGCATGTAAAACATTACAGAAGGTATTATAGCATGAAACTTTTTGTTTGTAAAGAAATTTTTCCATACCGAAAGAATTTGCTTCTATTGTCAACTTTTATTAAATTTTAGGTTGACAATAAAGGGCGATGCCGGTATAATAAGGCCATCCAGGGAACACTTTGTGAAAGGAGCACGGCTTTCTTCAGCCGGATAAACAAAATGATACAAATCACCAAAGGGCGCACGTATATCCGCGCCATGATTCTCTGCGCTTTGTTCGCAGCACTGATCGTCATCGGGACGCTGATCCGCATCCCCTTTTACCCGGTGCCCTTCACCTTACAGGCGCTGTTTGTCACCCTGTCCGCCCTGCTTTTAGGGCCTAAAAAAGGCGCTGTTTCAGTCTGCCTGTATATCCTGCTGGGGATTGTGGGCCTGCCGGTCTTTGCCGGCGGCAGCGGCGGCCCCGGTTATGTGCTCACCCCTACCTTTGGGTATGTGCTGGGCTTTGTAGCAGGAGCGGTAGTAACCGGTATCCTCGCCGGAAAACAGGCGAAAATTTCTTTTCTAAGGGCGCTGGCCGCCGGTCTGGCCGGGGTAGTGGTTATCTATACGCTGGGAACAATTTATGGCTACCTGATTCTTCACCTGTATATGGGGAAGGATACCGGCTTGTGGTATATGGTGTGGAATTTCTGCATCGTATTCCTCCCGGGTGATCTGCTGAAAGGCCTGTTAGCGGCGCTTTTGGCCAAAACTGTCCGCCCTGCGGTGATGAAGATGTAATCCTCCCCTCTTTTAAGCGTCATCGACTTCTTCGGCCAGCTAAAACGCCTCCCCGGTTTTTGACCGGGGAGGCGTTTTTCTATTGGTTCGGCTATTTTAGAAAATGGTCTTTTAACAGGTCTTTTTTGGTGAGTAAAAAGTAAGCGAACAAGGAGTTTGCCCAAGCAAACCACTCCCGTGTATATTCGGCAGGATTATCTACATTGACGCCCTCGTGCATCAGGCATTTATCAGCGTCGGTGCTCATCACAAGCTCCAGGCAGTGGTTGACCTCGCCGGCGTCATTGCTGGTCAGCGCCTGCATAATCACCCCGATATGCCACACATAATTGGGCGGCGTATGAGGGCTGCCCACACCCTCCAGGTATTTCCCTTTGAAATAGAAGGGGTTTTCCGGGCTTAATACAAACCGACGGGTATTTTGATAAAGCTCGTCGTCCGCATCGCAGTAGCCCAGATACGGCAGGGACAGAAGGCTCGGCACATTAGCGTCGTCCATAAAGTTGACGCCGCCCAGGCCGTCCACCTCATAGGCGTAGATCTTGCCGAAGACAGGATGCTCCACAACGCCATACTGCTCGATCCCCGCCTGGATTTCCTCCTCAAGGCTTTTTGCCCGGGCGGCCAAGCCGTTGTCCGGGACGATATCCGTAAAGATCTTTTGTAAGATCTTTAGGATCACCACCGCAAACATGTTGCCGGGGATAAAGTAGCCATACTGGCAGGCGTCGTCGCTGGGACGGTAACCGCTCCAGATCATGCCGGTGCGGGCCACCGGGCCGCCCTTCCCCTCACAGGGAACCGAAAACTCCGGCGGATCCTCCGGCCGGAAATGACGGTAGGTGGATTTTTCGTGATGATCCTGCTCGGTGATGAAGGTGTCCAAAATCACCTTTACCGTCTCTTTAAAGGAGTCCCCGAAGATGGAGGCGTCCCCACTGGCTGTGTAATACCGGTCTGCCAGGAAGATAGGATAGCACAAAGAGTCGATCTCAAACTTGCGCTCCCACACCCAGGGATTGTGGTCGGTGATATCCCCTTTGTGACCCCGGTTGTTGTCAAACTCATTAAACGCGTTGGCGTAAGGGTCCAGCCGGATATAAAACAGCTGCCGCTCGATCATCCCCTTGATGACCTTACGCACATCCTCGTCGTCGTTGACAAAGTTTAAGTAGTGGATCACCTGAGCGCTGGAATCCCGCAGCCACATGGCGGAGATGTCCCCGGTAAACACATAGGCCGTGCCGTCCTCTTCCATCTTCACTGTGGTGTCCAGGGTGCTGTAAAAGCAGTTTTCAAAGGTCTTTCGGAGCTTTTCTTCCTTGATGGTGGCCAGGAAATTAGCAATTTCCTGACGCATCACTTTGCACTCTAACATGGTTGGTTGTCCTTTCCTGTTCTATCAAATGGTAATCGTCATGCCGTCGTAGGCGACCAAGAAGCCTTCCGGCTCCAGCAGTGTAACGGCTTCGTCATATACACAGCCGCCGTTGTGAGAAAAGTGCTGGGCGATCCACATGGTCTGTTCTCCGGCGCTGTGGTTTTCTAATAACCGCCGGCGCATCTCTAGAATGTCCGCAAAACCCATGTGGTTTCCTCCATCCCGTTCTTTTCCCGTAGTGCAGTCTAAAGAGATAGCATCAAATACCATCCCGCGAATCTGCTCCATGGTGTCCTCGGGAAAATAGCCGGTGTCGTTTCCCAGCAAAAAGCGCTTGCCGTCCGGGGACTCCACCGCGTACAAAAGGCATTCCTCCGCCGGGTCGTGCAGAGCCCGCAGGGGCATCACCCGGTAGCCCTCCAGCAAAATCTCCTGAAAAGGCCGAGCGGCATGAACGCGCAGACGCTGATTTTCGTCCTTGGCATACGGCTCCAAGATACCGGCAACTGCGGCGTTTCCATAAAAGGAAACCGGTTCCCGGCAGGAACCTGCGTTTTCGGGATATCCTTTCATCAGGATATCGTGAAGGAAAAAGTGGTCGCCGTGGGAATGGGTAATCAAAACGTTGTGAATCCGTTTTAAATCAAGCCCCAGGTTCAGCATATGCAGATAGGTGTCGGGGGGATAGTCGATCAGCAGGTCGTCGTTTATCAGCACCTGAGATCGGGTTCGGATATTCCTCCCGCCAAGGCGGGCCGCTTTGGCGCACACCGGACAGTCACAGTAAAACGCCGGGGTGCCCTCCGCAGCGGCAGTTCCCAAAAAACGAATTTTCATAGTATTCCCTCTATTGCCGGCGGGACTGCCAGTCTGCCAGCATCGCGTACACTTCAATATTGCTGGAATGATCCAAAGCACGCAGATAACGGTCACGCTCGCCATTGTGCCAGCCGCCCAGCCAGTCATAGGGAAGATACCCGTTGTCCAGGTAGTTGTCAAAGGCATAGTCAATGGAATTCTGGAACATCAGAATGTACTTGGTCGCCTCTTCGGGGGCAACATCATACAGATCGATGTATCCACGCAGCAGGATAACGTTAAACCAGATCTGAGTTTCACTGCCGTTTTCCCGCTGATAAGGCCAGCCCACATAACCTTTTACCTGATTGCGGTTGCCGAAATATTTATAGGCGCCCTCCGCACACTCCAGTGCTTCAGTCAGATACTTCTGGTCGTGGGTCACGCTGTACAGCGCCGAGGCGCCGGAGATCATCGAACCGGTATTATAGGAGTAAAATCCCGTCCCGGCGGAACTGCCCTCTACCCACTCACCGTTTACCTGCCTTGCGCCCACCAGATCTTCATAGATATTCCGCTGGTCGTCCTTTAGTGCGTTAACGGAAAACTCAAACACCTGTTTTGCCCGGTCCAAATACACTTCCTTGCCGGTGATCTTGTACAGATCCACATAGGGCTTAATGGCCGGGTTGTTGGAGCAGCTGTGCCGGGCCTCTTTCCGGTAATCCCAGAAAAAGCCGCCCAATGGTTCAAACCAGGCCTCTTCCCACAGGTAATTCATCAGATGCTCAGCCATTTCCAGATAGCTTCTGTCATTGGTGTCTTTGTATGCCTGGATGAAATTGATGGCAATCCAGATATTGTCGTCATAGGCTAAGCCTTCGCCGCTGGCTCCCATGGGATAGCTCCCCCGGTTAACCACATACGCTTCCAGCTCACCATCTTTGGTGCGCGCATAGTAGTTCATGCCGTCGATGACAGTTTCCATCAAAGGAATTTCGCTTTTATCGATTTTCGCCATCATCGTCTGCATAGACATCAGTGCACCGTATTCCCACGCTGTCGTAGCGCTGGCGGCCCCTGAAAAGGGATAATTCATAAACTGAATGCGGGTTGGCTCGTCAAAAAAGTCTTCATAATAGTTTTGAGCCAGCAGCTTGGCGCGATATGTATTCTGCGCCGCCATGGCCTTATAGTCATTCGCGTCTGCTTTGGGCGGTTCCACCAAAGCCTCCGGTTCTGAAGAAGTCGTCTCTGACCGGGAAGTAGTAGCCTGGGAGCTTGTCTGATTCTGACGGCTGGAGGTATTTGCCGCCGGCTGCCGGCTGCTGCTGGTTTGCTGCGCCTGGCTGGCATCAGAAGCGGCTGCGCTGGATTCGTTCACCGATTCGGTTTCCGATGGCAGAGCAAAGCTTATGTCGCTTGCTGGATTCTCCCCGGTTACCTCCGTTTTATTACGGGTAAGCAAAACAGCTCCCAGCACAATAGCGGCAATCACAATCAAGCAAAGCACGCCGCAGGCAATCCCCACAAAGCTTTCGCTGTGCAGCAATTGTTTAATTTTATCTTTCATCTTTATACATCACTACCATTCTCCGCGCAACTGTCATTCTGTTTTTTAGGCGAGCCGCGGAATCGCCATGCGAAAAGTCCCTAAATTTACAAAAGAGGCTTAAGTTTCCTTAAACCTCTTTTGTAATCATTCATTCGTTAGCTTTTATCTCCTAGAAGGAAATACGCTTATTTCAGATAACCATTGACCTTCGCGGCAGCAGCGTCCAGAGCACCCTTAGGAGTCTGGGTACCTTTTACCGCAGAGTTAACAGCATCCGCAACAGCAGCTTCGATCTGATCCCAGTTGGAAACGCCGGGACGAGATTTACTTAAAGCATACTGCTCTTTGTAGACGTTCCAGATGTCCTCGTTGTAGTAAGAATCGTTCAGCGCACTGGTGGTGCAGGGCAGCTGATTGTTCTGTTTCGCATACTGGAGCTGGAGAGAGTCGTTGGTGCAGTAGCTCTCGATAAAGTCGTAAGCTTCCTGAGGATAGTCTGTCTTAGCGGTGACGCCCATTGCGAACAGACCCAAGCCGGAATACTGCGGAACATTGTCTTTCAGTCTGGGCAGCAGGGTGACATCAAAGTCAGCCGCGCGGCTTTCAGACTTAAGCTGCGGAACGCTCCAGTTACCCATTTCGATCATACCAACGTTACCGTTGTAGAACTCGCTCTCCTTATAGCCGTCGCCCGCGCAGATCTGCTTCTCACCAACCAAGTCGGTAAGCATGGTCAACGCGTCAATACCAGCCTGGCTATTAAAGGCAGCCGCAGACAGATCATCAGTGAGGATCTCGCCGCCGCATCTCCACAGCCAGAAGAAGTAAACGAATGCGGACCAGTTTTTACGGCCCTGGTCAGCAGTATCGAAGAAGGGCGAAGTGTAAGGAGTTTTACCTTGAGAAGTGGATTTCATTCTCTGTCCAACTTCGACCAAAGAGTCATAGTCGGTAGGAGCTTTCAAACCAGTCTTATCAAGCATATCTTTGTTGTACATCAAAGCGATGGTGTTACCATCGTGGGGTAAACCGTAAACTTCTTTTCCATTAGCAGAGGAAACAGCTTCCCAACAAGAAGCAATAAATTTGCTCTTTACATCGTTGGCGCCATAGCTTGCCAGGTTCAAGAGGTTGCCGGCTCTTCCCAGAGAGGTGATGTAAACGTGGTCCAAAGTTACGATGTCAGGCTCATTGCCAGCAGCAATCTGCATCTGCAGGTTAGCTACTTTATCGCCAGCCGGAGGGCTGGAAACCTGGATCAAAACATCCGAATGCTCTCTTTCAAAAGCATCAACTGCGACCAGCAAAGCACGGTCTTTGGAGTCAGCCCAAACTTTGAGCTGTTTTCTAACGCCAGCAGTGCCGTTGTTGCCAGTGGACTGCGTCTGGCTGGTGTTGCCAGTGTTAGTATTGCCGTTGTTGGTGGTGCCGTTGTTGGTCTGACCATTTTCGCCTGTGGCGGAAGTAGCATCGCTGGTAATCTGATCAACCACGCCGCTTTCCGTCATGCTGTTAGAAACCGTGCTAGTAGTGTCAGACAGCGTGCTGACCGTGTCGTTACCGCCGGTATTACCACCGCAGGCAGTCAGCATAACAACCATCATGCATACTGCTAACACGGCCGCTAAAGACCTTTTTAACATAAAACATACCTTCCTTTCTAAAAATAGCCCTGATTGATAGTGCTTTTTTATTGTTAAGCGCCGCTCCGCCGAACCATACAGAGCGGCGGCATAACGTTTTAATTAGTTCGCCAGACCGGATTCCGCCATACTCTTCATAAAGCGGCCCTGGACAGCAAGGAAAATAATGACAATTGGAAGAATCGTCAAAAGGGTACCGGCCATGTTAATACCCTGGTTAAAGTCAACACCCTGCATTACGTTGCTTACGCTTTGCTGTAATTCACGCAACTGGATGTTGAGCAAACCTTTGCTGGAATCCTCGATGTAGATGGAAGGCTCAAAGGAGTTGTTCCACTGCCAAACCATCGAAAGGATACCTGTAATCAGGATAGCCGGTTTTACGTTGGGGAAGATAACCCGGAAGTAAGCGCCAAAGATGCCGGTACCGTCAATCATCGCCGCGTTTTCCAACTCTGCCGGCATTCCTTTGAAGAACTGCCGGAACACAAAGATAATCATACCGCCATTTAATCCCATTGCAAAGAAGCAAGGAAGCACAATCGGAATATAACTGTCAACCAGATGTGCGTTAGAGAACAGAATGTACGACGGAACAATGATCGTCTGCGGCGGAACAATCAGCATGAACAAAACGATACCGAAGATAACTCCGCTGCCTTTGAACTTCACACGCGCCAAGCCGTAAGCCACAAAAGCGGAAGACATGATCTGAGCAAAAACGGAAATGCCGACGACTAAAATGGTTTTACCAAGATAATACCAATAGTCCATGGATTCAAAGGCGTATACATAGTTATTAAAGTTCAGGGAACGGGGAAGCCATTTAATGTTGGGATTAAGCAGATCGCTGGCGGTCATAAACGAGTGTCCAATCATATAAAGGAAAGGAACCAGAAAAACAACCGAAAGAGCAATCAGCGCCAAATATACAGGAATATGTCCCAAAGCTTTCCCGTAGATTTTAAGGAACAGCTTGCTTTTGTTAGAAGCCGTCATGTCGCTTTGGAGGATCGTCTTAAATCGAACTGTCCTGCCTACTCGGGTACGGACTTTATTTTTCATAGTATACATACCTCCTAAAGATCACTGTCGCCAATATGACTACCGTAAAGGAGACTAGGAAGTATAACCAGCCCATCGCCGAACCGTAGGTAAAGTCACTGTTGTCAAAGACGCGATTAACAATCAAGCCAGCGATCGCGTTGTCCTCACTCCGGAAGCTGTCGATCAAGGTGTAGATGACGTTCAGATAAATCATGGGAGAAAGCATGGGAAGCGTGATCTTCCACAGCATATCCCAGGAGTTCGCATTATCCACTTTTGCCGCCTCGTAATAAGAGTCCGAAATGGATTGCAGGCCGCCCAGGAAGATAATGATCTGAACACCGGTTTTCCAGAACATCCGGACGATCTCGCTAAGGATACTGTTAATGAAGCTAGCAATATCCGTTGAGAAGTAATAGTTAACATACTGCTCAATCGTGGGAGGAATCTGCATGATGTTGGCAGCTTCGCCCAGCTGAGCCATAACCGTACCGCTTCCCAACAGCACCGGCAGGAAGAAGATCACACGGAACAGGCCTCTTCCCTTGATCTTCTGGTTAAGCAAAAGCGCTATAACCAAAGAGATAACGATGATAAAGGGCGTATACAGAAGGGTCTGCCAGATGGTCTCGATAAAGGCCGGTACAAAGTCAACGTCATCTCTAAAGATTGCGATATAGTTATCAAAGCCAATCCAACGGGTCTTCAGACCGGTTAAGTCGGTGAGCTCGCCAAAGCTCAGAATAAAAGACTGAATAAAGGGGTACAACTGAAAGATCAGGAAGCCGATAACCCAAGGTAAGACGAAGATGTAGCCTGACCGTGAGCGTCTTTTTTCTAAAGAAGGTTTGCGCCGTTTCAAACTATCATCTCCTTATCGAATTACTGTGTAATCTTGTGCTTCCACCGTTACGCCGTCATATTGCTTGGCCGTGGTATTATAGTTGACCAGCACTCTGGCGCCGTTTTCATAGGTGACACACACAAGTCCGTCTTCAATGGTTTCATGGTCGGTCATCTTGACCTTCCACAAATCGCCCATCTTCTCTTTATACTCCTGATAATACGAACCGATCTGATCTGTCCACTCGGTATACAGCGTTCCGTAAAGCCTGGTGCGGCTGGTGCTGATATCCGGCTCATTGTAAGTCAGGAGGTAGTAAGGAATATATCCGTACTCAATCTCTTTCAAGGTCTGCGTTGTCATATCGTAATGCATGTTCTGCGCTTCGCCGGTATAGATAATCGATCCGTGCAGCACCATCTGATAGAACGGAACGCCCTCATCACTTAACAGATAACGGGTATCGCTTGCCATCAACTCCTGGAACCAATCCGCCTGAGCCGCCATATAAATGTTAGCGTCGTTCACGCTGGCGTAGCCCAGTTGGTTTTTCGCTTCGGAAACAAGCTTTTGCATGGTGGCTTTGGTTTCTGCTCTAGTATAGGGAGCCCTGGTGTTATAATCATTATACACCACTCTGCCCTCTTCTGCAAATGATATTGAGTCAACGCCAAAATCTTTAAACTTTGTAATCGATTCAAGGCCCCGGTTATAGACTACGGTAGGATTAAACATGTGGTAGCCCCAAGCCTCTTCGGTAAAGTTACCATAGTTTTTGGTGGTAGCCGTATCCCGGTCAGAGAAGGTCATATCATCATCAGCGCCGAAGGTGTACTGGTTGTCAAGGCTGAGTGTCATATTATTCTCTTTGGCGTATGCCACCAAATCCTTCAGGCCGCTCACACCGCCGTTGCTTCCTTCCGGCGTCCGATCATAGTCAGGAAGCGAGCCGTTAGCCGCTTCGGTAGACCATCCGGTAAGCACCGTGTTAATATCGCCGGTGACGCCAGCCGCCCTAAGAGCATTGACAATAAACGTTGTCTCTTCAAAGGAAGTCAGGGAAACATATTCCGGAAAAACACCGGTGTTATAAGAGATAACGCCCATATACACCCTTAAGAACATCGGGACGTCTTCTGTATCCATGTAGTCGGAAACTTTCAGCAATCCGTAATGTTCCAGGTGTTCCCGATACTTAACAGCCATCCCTGCATAGTCCGCTTGATCGCCGTGTAAAAACTCATAGCGAATTCGGCGGTCCTGATCGATCAGCGTGCTGTCAATAACGTCGGAAAGTTCACCGGAGGAGTTCATGTTTTGGGTGATATTACGCATATGGAAGATGCCGTAAATGCGATTGACGTCAATCTCAGGGCTGGAAGGGGTATAGTTAATGCCCGCATCGCTGTCGCCTTCTGCAATAATAGCTACAAAGGCATTGTCACCCGATTTAATGCCGTATACCGGCATTTGGAAAGTAGTAAATGCTTCCCGGGTATTGGTATCGTCTTCTTCCGTTTCTGTATCATCGACGGCGTCAAAGTAGGTCGCTACGTCACTCTTCTGATTGGAATAGATATCCTGTTCAATAAAGCCGACCGAAGTAGGATGATAGACATTGAAACGGGAAATCGCACCGCTCTTGTCAGGATAGAAAACATATCCATCTGCGCCGCTTGTCTCGGAACCAAAGTAGGGCAGAATGTTGATGGAAACCAAACCTGCCAGCGTGTTGCTGTCAAGGCCGGCAAAAGCCTCTTCGATTTCACCATTGAGTTCCTGCATACGCTGGAGCTGTTCTGCGTAAATTCCCTCTTGGTCATAGATCTGCAAATCCATAAAGAACTGTTCGGCAGTCTGCATCAACTCACGCACAGAACTCAAGGTGCTGCCGCCAGATTCGCTTTGGTCGCTCAGAGTCATCAGGTCTTTTTTCATAATGGCGATGTTGCTCTCCAAAATAGCGACCGTGTTTTCGGTGACCTGATCTCCTTCCAGTTTGTTAGCGTTAATCGAATTCAGCAGGTTGCGGTACTCTTGAATCATTCCCTGCGCTTCTGCACGGGCAGCCATGATTTTGCTGTTATCCTGAACGCTCTCTTTGATCTCCTCACGGGGGACGACTACATCGAACTTGTCTTCGTAAATCTTAAAGTCCAGCGCAAAGGAGATCTTCAGTGACGGGAAATCATAAGAAATTCGCACGCCGTTTCTAATATTGCTCACATTAATTGTGCAGTCAACGTCGCTTTCCATAGGATTAACTTCGGTTTCCCGGTTGTTTCCAAGCAGCAGATCGTAATAGGTAAAGGTTACCAGCGACTGCATTTGTGAGGTCAAGGATTCGTTCAGATTTTCATAATCGATATTCTCATCGGGCACCAGGCTGCGCCAGAGCTTGCCGGACTGCTTGTCATAGACAGCGATGTCATAACGCTGACGGTCTGTCGGAACAAGCTCATACTCGCCAGTCGTAAAATCCTGCTCATACAGCCTATAGCCATCGACTTTCAGGTAAAGCTCCAGATAAGGAGTTTCTGCCCTTTTGACATATCCTTCTCCGGCATGATTTTCCGGAGAGAGGTTCTGGGTACTGTCGCCTGTAAATTCGCTCTCATAGTCGATATCGGATACCTGTACATCCGGACTGGTAAAAAGTTTTGCCGTTGCCGCCGAAGTAACCTGAACCATAATGATGGAGAATAATACAATTAAAGCGACGATAATACAAATGATCGAAATAATCAGTTTTTTCTTCTTATTCATATTATCCTCCTTTACTTAGTTAAATAAACAAACTCTGTGTAAATATCTGAGATGAAGGTAAGCAGCTGGCTGACAACGATAATAAACAGGAAGCAGATTACCCACAAGCAGATAATTCCGAAAATAACCTTGACGATATTCCAAATCGTTTTACCGAAAGAATACTCATTTAGGATCTTAAAGTTTAAGTAGATTAAGATCAGGCACCACAACATCAGCACCCACTGAAGGCCATTGTATAAACCGCCTTCTGACATGGCCATAATATTGGACAAGCCGGTGATCGGCAGATACAAAATCATGTAAGGCACAAAGGAATACATGGTTGTGGTCGCCGTCTCCATGAAGGTCTGTTTACCATCTGAAATGGAGGAAATGGCATACGCCACGATGATCCAGGAAACAAGCGGTAAGAAGAACACCGCCAGATCTCGGAAGTAGTCGATAAAGATGGAGCTGTCCGACAATGGGAAATGGATGATACTTCGAAATGCAATCTTTTCAACAATCAAGATTATAAACATCAAGATCAAAGGCCATACCCGCAGGGACTTTCGGTTATATTTAATCTTATAGAAGGTGTCCATCGGATGGAACAAGATACATACAACCGTCTCTATAAAGAACTTAAACCCAAATTTATCATTTTTGGGAGCTGGCCGTTCAGCGATGCGGTCTGCATACCGTTTTAAGTATTTAATCGCCAAGAACAGTGCAACAATGACCACTAATATAAGCAGAACAAACCATATAAAATAATCCCGGAAAATCTCGGTGCGAATCTCTTGGAAGGCTTCCGAATATCCTTCCTTGTCAAGAGCCTTCATGTAAAGCTGCAAGGAATCCCAAGAATCACCGCTGCGCAATAAGGATTTTGCCACGCCGACCTGGGCAAGTTTATAGGAGGAATCCATCCGCAAAACTTCCTGCCAGGGAACCAGCGCATCTTCATAGTTACCGTTATTATAAAGGGTGACCGCTTCAAGGATGTTGTCCATAAAGTCGGTAGGCGAAAATACCTGAAGGGTGTTCATCGTCTGGTCCAGCACATACAGCTCGTTTTTCGAGTTGATGGCAATGGAAGAAATCAAGCCAAAAGTTCCTTCCTGGCTGCCAGAACCACCAAAGCAGGCAACGCTGCCGCCGTTTTGATCGTAAATATAGATTTTACCGGTTACAGCATCCGCTGTGAAAACGATACCATCGCTGTTAACGGCGATATCCACCAAGCGGGGCAGATAGTTATACTCAACCCTTTGGTTTTCTTCACCATAAGTGCCGGATTCATATACGTTATCACCCGCAGGAGTCAAACGCTTAATCTGGTCGCTCTCCTCATTAATAGAGGTCGCGTAAATGGTGCCGTCGCCATTGATGCTCATGTTGGCATAGGAGGGAGGCTCCTCTTTCTCTAACATCTCCAACTGTTCCTCGGATGCAAACATCCGAACAATCGCTGTAATCAGATTAAAACCAGTCTGGATAGTACCGACATAGCCCAAAAAGGCACCGGAAGCATCCATCGTAACAATACCATGGTAGTCGTTGTCATTGATGGCGTAAATAATACCATAGTCATCCACATATACCTTGGTAGGAGTAAAGGGATAATCGGTATCATACGTCGTTTCAGTCGGCTGGCCAAAATCTTCTACAAACTGACCGTCAGGGCTTAAATGCACGATGCGGTTATTGCCTCTGTCGGCAATATAAACATCGCCATCGTCGTCCACATAAATACCGGAAGGAGAACTAAGCTGAGCTTCTGGAGCCGCATTCTCCGCAGGATACTGACGGACATAGTTTAAGTTGTTATCCAACTCAAGGATCCGGTTGGCCCCTGTATCCGCAATATAAACGTGGTCACGTCCATCCACATACAGATCGCCAGGAGCGTTAAACGTAATATTTTGATTGTCCACAGAGGAAATGACCGCCGACACATCATACGACTTGGGCATGTACTGAAGGTACATCTCATCGTTTGTCAGGTAGTAGTCACTGCTCTCCGCAGCGCTTGCGGGGACAACCAGCATGCTCATTGCAAAGCTCACCACAAAAATGACGAGGAGCATGCTTGTTAAGCATCTTCTTTTTCTGTTTTTCATCATCTATCTCCTCACGCTTACACAGGTTTGATTACCATTGCAAAAATCTGTCTGCTATAAGGTACCGTTATTTAATACCAGAATGCGTAAATGTATTGATAACCCTAGACTGCATCGCGCAGAAAACAATAATAGTCGGCAATGTCGTAATCAAGGCCGCAGCCGCAAATGCACCGGCCCGCGCTACCTGTCCTGCGCCGCCCTGCAATGTCTGCAAGGCAAGAGGCAGCGTCTGTTTTACCTGCGTTTGGATATAGATCATAGGTCCGGTGAAATCGTTCCAGCTGGCAATAAAGGACAAAACAATCGCCGTTGCCCAAGCAGGACGTGTAACCGGTAAAACAATTTTTGCATACAGCCCCCAATAGGAACAGCCGTCAATCTTAGCGGCCTCTAATAGGGCGTCCGGAATTTCACCGAAGTTTTGCTTTAATAGGAATAAGTAATAGGAACCTGCAATCTTTGGAACAATCAAAGCCCAGGTGGTGTCAAGCATCTGCAAATTCTGAATAACCAAATAGTTGGCAACCTGAGTAACCGGCGCAGAGAACATCAGTGTGGCAACAATAAGATTAAAGATAAAGTTGCCGCCCGGCATTCTGATCTTTGTTAAAGCAAAAGCGCCCATACTACAAACGACAACCGTGCCGGCCACTGTTGCGACCGAGACGACCACGCTGTTCCAGATATAGCGGGTAAAGGGAATCGTGTTGCTGTCCATTGCCGTGAACAATTCCTTAAAGCTGTCAAGGCTGGGACGGGTTGTAAAAAACTTTGGCGGGAAAACCATCAATTCGTCTACCGGCTTAAAGGCGCTGGATACTAAGTAAACCAGCGGCATAGCCGTAAAGCAAACCAAAGCGATCATAAATATGTAGACGAAAACCTTGCTTGCTGTAATTCCGTTTAATCTTCTTCTTATCTTCATATCACACCGCCTATTCGTCCTTGGAGCCCAAAACCTTAAACACAATTCGTCCAACCAGGAAGGTCATGGCAAACAGGATAACGGCGATA
The DNA here is from genome assembly GCA_944386475.1 of uncultured Clostridia bacterium. GTDB lineage: Bacteria > Bacillota > Clostridia > Oscillospirales > Ruminococcaceae > Metaruminococcus. The sequence continues at coordinate 17,781 of CALXBH010000029.1, forward strand.
GCCGATCCATAACCCAGATCCATACGGGTGAACGCGTAGTCGTTTAAGTGACCGACAAGGGTTAATGTTGCATTTTCAGGACCAGGCGATCCAGCCAAAGTCATCGGGATTTCGTATACGCCGAAAGAACCCGAAATCGTGTTGATGGCGCCGAACAGCAGCATCGGCTTCATCATCGGCACGGTAATATAGATAAGCTCTTGGAACTTGTTACGGATACCGTCAATACGGGCCGCCTCATAAACCTCGGCGTCCATATTTTGGAAACCGGCCAGGAAAGCCAGGAATCCATTACCCATGCCCATCCAGACAGATACGATAACCACAACGGCCACGATTTTACTGGGGTCCTGGGTCCACAGGATCGGCGTATCGATCAAACCGGCCTGCAATAGGAAGTTGTTGATAAAGCCGTACCGGTCAGGCGAGAAGAAATAAAGCCAAACGACCGACATGGCCAAGCCGCTGGTAATAGAGGGCGCGTAAAACATCAGAGAGAAAAATTTCTTAAAGTGAATAGAGTTGATGACCCACGCAACCAAGAAAGACATCACATAACCAATCGGCCCGCTAAACATAGCAAAGGTCAGGGTGTTTTTCAAAGCCACCAAAAACAAATCATCCTGAGTAAACAGGTAGTTATAGTTGTCGATGCTGACCCAAATCGGGCTTTGCAAAACACTGTAGTTTGTAAAACTGAGGACTAGAGAAATCACAACTGGAAGGATGGTGAACAGTAAGAAAAGGATACCAAAGGGAATAAAAAACAGAACAGCTACTAATCCTTCTCGGTCTTTAAATTTTCTTTTTTTACTCATTGCTTCGCCGCCTTTTCTGCTTCTTTACTTTCCCTCATCGCAAATTCTTCGTTCTTACGGGTCAGCTCGCGGTTGATGTCTTTGACTGTCTTTTCAAGACTGTCGCGATACTGCATTCCCTGAACAACGGTACGCACCCTGGCGTTTTCAATATAACGAGGAGTGATATAACCACCGATAACGTTGGGCATATCAACATACCATTGTCTTTGCTCCATAATAACTTCTTTCAAGCTGCTCTCCCAAGAAAGGGCGTCGAATGCATCCAGATTGGCGGAGCACCATCTCGCCTCAGCACCAACGGTCGACGCGATATCATTGGCATATTGTGTCTGCGTATCAGCCTCGGTATACCATTTTAAGAATTTCCACGCTTCATCTTTATGCTCTGTTCCAGAAAGGATAACCGCTGCGGTCGTATTACCGCCGTAAGAACGGTTAATCGTTCCGTCTTCCTGCTCTACGCCAGGAAGCAAAGCAACATCCCATTTACCGGAAATTTCAGGAGCCGCCGCCGTCAACTGGATATATGTTGTAAAGGAGCTGACGCCGATCGGAATGGTACCGGAGCGGAAACGGGTATACAGGCTGGCTGAAACCGGAACATCATAAATACGGTACAGGTCGGTAAACTGCTGGAAAGCACTGAAAGCCTGAGGCGTATCCAATGCCGACTGCAGCCCGTCCTCGGTATAATAACTACCGCCGTTTTGATACAGCAAGCTGTGGAATGCTGCGGAAACAGCGCCGCTGACCGAGGAAACCGTTCCGTCATAATAAAAGTCCATACCGTTTTTCTTTAGAATCGGTAAAATACGGGAGTAAAGCTCTTCCCAAGTATCAGGAACTTCCAAATTCAGACTCTGGAGAATATCTGTCCGATAGAACAAGACGCTAAAGTCCATTGTTTCAGGCAGGGCATAAACTTCATCTTTATGGGTAAACGGAATCATGATACCATCCAGGAAACGGTCCGCTACCTCAGGATAATCTTCAAAATTGGCTAAATTATACATCGCGCCACGGATACCATACTCGAAAGGCACGCTGGCGCTAACGCCCAATGCAACATCCGGTGCATTTCCCGCTGCAATCGCCAACATGATAACGCCGCTTGTGGTAAACATATTAGTAGGAACGATGTTCATTTTTATGTTGATATTATTGTCCGGCGAGAACTCCTCGTCGATCATTGTCTGAAGAACTTCCGCCCACTCTTTCGCACGGGATACCCATACGTCCAAGGTGACAGCATCTTCACCCTGAGCGCCGCCGCCGACAGACTCATAATCCTTTACAAAGGACAGGGCAAAGGTCTTAACGCCAACGCCAATGCGCTCAAAAATATTGGAGTGATAATCCTCTGTCTCAGCACTAACAGGCTTGAATTCAAAATAGTCGATGTTCAAAGGAGAGTTCTGGAAGTCGGAAATCCAGGTCGCCATTGAACTCTGGCTGTCCATCAACTCGCTTAATCCACGAGCGATAACCATAGGATCCTTAATCATTGCATCGATCTGGGTCTTAATCATGCTCAGATTGTTAACAGCGCTGGGACGCTTTTCCGAAAGTTCCATGATCGCGTTAATCTGATGCTCCAAGCTGGCCGAAAGAGTTTCCAGATCGGTAATAACGCTGGGGACTTTCTCATCAATCTCATAGTCAAAGTTAACATCCGGGTTAACCGTCGTTACTTTAATAATGTCCTGAATCGTATTGCTCAAATTGTAAGAGTCGCGTTCCAGCGTACTGATAATATCAGCATATTCGCCGATCTTGACGGACATGGTAAATGTATGTGTTCCTTTTTCAAGGTAAATTTCAAAAGGATTGCCGTCTGAATCTACAATATCGGCGTAGGTCCATTCGGTATAGTCGATTCGATAGTCTAAAAATTCCTCATAAGGCACTTCACCGTCAATCATAATCTGACGGTAAATCGGCAAGCCGTCCGTATAGGCTTGGTACATACGCATGGAAAGCTTGTAAATACCGCTCTCCGGCGCTTCAAACGTCCAGGTGATCGTATCATTGCCGCCGTTCCAGACAGAGCCGCCCATACTGTTGTAAACAACCGTGCCGCTGGCAACCGGATCCATTTTCGGATCGTTGTCAGTTTGCAGCCGCAAAGCAGGATCGGATTTATAAAGAGCCGATTCGCCCTGAATCCGACCGGTAGACTGAGTAGCATACTGATAACCGGCATCCTGATAGCTCTGTTTTACTTCTGCGTAAGAGGGGTAATGTTTAGGCGCAACAAGACGAACCCCTGCAATCGCGATAGGTTCGTTCACATACACCATGGTAATCGTATGGGTGCCCGCCGTTAAATAATAACGCAGCGGTTCCGCATATTTACCCTGAGAATCGTTCAGACGTGTCGTCTGCCATTCAATAACTTCTTTTTGTCTGGGACGAACTTCGTCGCCGAGCTGGTTAACCCAAACCTCGCCGTCATCCTCCCAAACACGAGGGAAAGAATACACGTTCATTTCCTTACATGCTTCTTCGCCATCGATTAAAATGTCACGCTGGGGAGCCGTGGTGCTTCCCGTAATCGAAAGATAGTCAACCTCGATATTATAATAACCGCTTTGAGCTACTTCCACTGTCCACTGAACAGACTCCAGATCATCAGTATTCCATACCAACGCTCTTCTGGATTCATTGCTGTTACTACGAATATCGTCTTTGATGAAATTGCCCTGGGGGGACAAAGTCCCCCCGGCAATATCAAGTTCAATTGGTTCACCCGTATAGTCAGTCGCGCCTTGAGCAGCGGTATCCTCTAAATACTGGGCGTAGTAGTAATCTTCTTCAACAGTTGTTTGCGTTGTTCTGTCGCCATTCACTTTCTCATATAACGTCTCGCCGGGAGCCGCAAAAGCAGGCAGCGCCGAAGTAGATAGAAGAGCGCACGTCAATAAAGCCGCTACTATTCGTGATGTGATTTTCTTTTGCTTGTTCATAAGCAACTCCCTTCAAACTAGACTAATTATTTGAGAATACTAGAAATCATTACTCTGCTTTGCGTTTTTTCTCCATCAACACAAACTGAACAATTGCACCGGCAAGAAGCAGCGCAGCCACAACACCGATTACAATATAGATCCAGGTGTTATTGCTCTCCTCTTCGGGCTCAACAACCGTCGCAGGAGCGGAACTGCTCTCCTCTTCAGAGGAAACCTCTTCACTGGAGATAATCTCTTCACTGGAAATAATCTCCTCGCTGGAGACGGGGGGTTCGCTGGAAATCACAATCGGCTCAGGATCGGGCTCGGGCTCCGGAGCAGGCTCGGGCTCTTCAGAAGATACCGCAGCAGTAGGAACGCCGGGCTGAACAATGGTGTCAGGAGTAAAAGTCTGTGCCTGATCCACAAAAGCATCATACAGACCAGTCTCACCGCCGCGCTGATAACTCAGCCAGTAAATCATACCGCCGTTACCGTTACCGGTATCACGGTCACCGATAGCAATATAGATGTACTCGGTTCCGGTATTCATATACTTGTCAAGGCTGTAAGTATGAATAGCACGGTTTCCAGGTCCCTCACCGTTCTTTTCCACATCGTTTGCATCTAAGGATTTATAAGATTTATCATCGGTAGAGATAAATACCTCATAGTCCTGAGACAGTTCCATGTTCACAACAGAAGTCTGGCTGTCGTCATAAGGGATGCGGTAACGGGTGATCGCCATGGCGTCCATGAAACGGTGGTCGCCGCTGAGCTGGCCGCCCTCGACAGTCATATATTTCCGCTCGGAAGCCTGGCCGACAGAAAACTCAAAGTCTTTGACCTCTTCCTCCAATTCCACGCTCTCCTGAACGCTGGCCTCATAGTCGCCGTAAATCAAAGCGACCCGGTAGATAAACGCACCGTTACCATTGTTTTTGGTATAGTCGCCGATTCTTACGTAAACTGCCTCCACGCCCTGATCGACATATTCCTGCACATCCAGCACAACATCGCCCTGATGGCCGGCGCCTGCATTAGTGCCCGCATTGGCAACTTCAGTATAGCTCCTGCCATCAGTAGACAAAAGCACTTCATAGCCGGAGTCCAGTGTCAAAACAACCTTTGCCTTTTCTCCGTCAGGATCCAATGGAAGCCTATAGGTAACATAGTCGTTAGCATCGCAGAAGCGGTATGCATAACCTTCCGGCAGCTGAGTGCCGACAGTTTGCTCTTTTACAATATAGTCGCTCTCGTATTTAATAAAGCCTCTCATATAGGCTTGGTTTTCAGTAGTAGCCGGTTCATCCTCTGTACGCAGAGGATAGATGACGATGTTTTTAAGTGGGATATCGTCACTAGGATCATTATATTCACTTGCGCTTGCTCCAAAGACCATGCTGGAGCAGAGGACCGCAGCGCAGCAGATTACCGCGCCAAGTTTTTTAATCATTGAAAACTTCATCTTCTACGCTCCTCCTAATTTAAGCCGTTTTTATCTTTGATGTACTGAGTCTGCATCATGAACAGCTGATCCAAAGAAACAAACTCAATGTCGTCGCCGGCCAGCAGTTTGCCGTAGTCGGCAATGCCTTTCATCTTGGTAATGGTGTTACCAAAGTTCCAGACAACCGCCTGGTCAACATAGAAGACAGGCTCTTTACACTTCAAATTATAGTACTGTTCGATAGCAAACCGAACGCCCTCTTCCATCTGATACTGCTCGCTGCAGTAAGATTTTTCAGCAGGCCGTACGAGGAAGTTGCCGTTGATGAGCACGTCTCTGTCGGCATGACCGTTGTAGCTGCTCATTCCCTCCTGCTGGGTGATACCGAGCAGAGAAGGCATGTTGTTGGCATAAGCTTTCAACAGATCCAGGTTGTCGCGGTCTACGTCGGTGTTCATCGCGCCGGTACCGGAGTTCCAGACTGTGATAACCCGCAGGCCCATCATGTTCATGTAACGGTCAGAACGTTTGAGGAATTCGCCCAAAGTGGACGCTTTATCATAACCGATACGCTGCTCGTTCCAAGCCTTCGGATAAATATATCCGTATGCGGAAGGACCATCGCAGAAGAAATCGTTGTCGGTTCTGGTCTTAACATAATAGTTCCAGATCGGGCGGGCTACGTCAGCCAGGGTGGGCGTCATGGTGTAGGTAATCGGAACCTCACCGCGCTCGGGCTGCTGCCAGAGTTCTCTTAAATAACCCTGCATGTACTGAAGGTTGTCACCGTCAGACTCTACAAGAGCAACATAGATCTTGTTTTCATACTGTTTTGCTTCTTCGGTAGGCGCTTTCAGAAGTTCTTCCTGGCAGCCTGCAAAGTAGCTCAAGTTCTGGCAGTAGTCAGACGCCAAGGTCACAACGCCGAAACCGGTGGTATAGGTAACGCCGACCGGCTCGTCAGGCCACCAGCCCAAGCAGACGCTCTTGCCGGGAGCCATCCGGACAAAATACTTATCCAGAACTTCTTTATCCATATCCAGGGTGGGGTCAAGCCAGATGCTCATACCACCGATGGCGATGATGTAGTCACGGACGTCATTAATAATACCGGTTTCCGGGTCGGGGTTCAGGCTCAGGATAACACGGTTGGTCGCCAGGTTGCCGTAGGTTTCCAACTGATAATCATAAACATCCCAGTAAGAACCGAAGAAAATCTGTTCCTCTGCAACACCGGCCAGTTCCGGGCTGTTGGAATAGTCATATTTAATCGGCAGATCATAGCGCTCGGAGATTTCCAGTGCATCTTCCGGAGCCACGATCAGCAATTTTTCAATACCGGCAGCTGTGCAGGCCAGGTTGATCGTATGAGCGGTAGAACGGTCGGTGTCATCCCACACAACGATGCCTTCCAGCTCGCTACGGTATTTAGCGATCAGATCATAAGGATCGCCAACCGGGTTGAATTTCAGTTCCAGCAGATCCGCCCACTGCAGTCTGGACAGCTCAGGGCTGACGCCAGCGGAGTAGATGCGGGGCTGGGATTTGTTAACGATGCCCTTCAGAGAGGTGAACATCAATTTTTCATTGGTGGTCAAATCATTCTCCGCGATGAAGTCCAGAACAGGAGCTGCCGCCGGAAGAGAAGGCAGGAACTGATCCTCACTCCATTTCAGGATACCGGTGATAGTTTCAGGATCGGTGGTGTAAGAGGGAGTATCCTCGTCGGGCTCGTCGCCAGTGTTGTCATCCACAATGGGATCTACCGGCTCGGGCGCGGGCTCGGAATAAACTTCCGCTTCACTGCTGATAGTAGCGCTGGAAACTTCGCTGGAAACTTCGCTGGAAACGATCTCCTCCGCGCTGGAAACGCTTGCTGTGGAGCTCGCTTCAGAGCTTGCCTGGCTGCTGGTTTCATCGTTGCGGTTGCTCATGACGGCGACACCGGCAATCGAGCCGGCGCAGATAGCCACAACCAAAACGATTTCAACAACCATAAAGATGATGTTCTTTTGATGTCCTGTGATTTTGCTGAAGAAATCTTTCGACATTTTTGGTTTTGCCCCCATTTCTTAAAAAATAGAACTTGCGCGTCTCGGTACCAAACCGTGGTTCGGGCGATTTAGTACCGCACTTTAACCGTATGAATTTCAAACGGTTTAAAAGTCAGATTAAAACCACCGTTTTCGGTGGGCAAGGCTTCGCCGGGATCCTCGATCATATTTGTCAACTCCGCGGACGAAATGCCTTTCATTTGTACCGAGGCTTTGGTGCGCCGCCCATCGCATTCATACAAGCGAAGGACGTATCCCGACCGGTCCTCGGCCAGTTTGACCGCTTCTACGACGACGTTATCCGCCGATACTTTTAAGAAGCTGCCTGCTGTCAACTGCGTCTTTTCCCCGCCGGCTCCTTTGGTTACCATCGGCGCTACATTGAACTTGTACGCCTCTTCGGTCACCTTCAAAAGATCGCCGTCATGGATATATAACTCGTAAGAGAATTCGTGATGTCCTTTGTCTGCGTTTTCCCCGGGATGCATCTGGCTGCGCAAGAGGTTGATGTTTAGAACGTTGTTCCAGACGCTGTGGCCGTACTTGCAGTTGTTAATCAGTGCAACGCCGAAACCGTTTTCCGACAAGTCAATCCACTTGTGCGCGCAGATTTCAATTTTTGCATAATCCCAACTGGTGTTCTGGTGGGTAGGCCGCTGGATGTTTCCAAACTGGATGTTGCAGGTGGCGTGATCCGTCCGAACGTCTACCGGGTAAAGAGCCCGGAGCATCTTGAATGTCTCCTGCCACTCCACATCCATATGGAAGGTAAGCTTGCGGTCATCCGCTCCCAGCGTGATGTCCTGGATAAAACGGGATTGCCCATATTCGTATGTATAACGGAGACTTTTGTGAATGCCGTTATCCACTACCTCGCACCCGACAACCTTTAGCTGTTCAGGCGCCTTGTCCATATAGGTAAACGGGATGTCCCAGCAGTCCCCCTTATCCTCGTAAACCACAAGGTTGTTGACCTTCACGCTCTGGTTTAACACCTCGCGGTCAGCCGTTTTATCGTAAATCGAAAGGATGGTGCCGTCTTTATCGAACTCTGCACGGAGGAAACGATTTTCCAAAACGGTTTCCGAAACGGATTCTTCCGCCGCTTTGGCATCCTCCCTATCGTTGTCTACCACCACATAACCGTAAGCGGGGATCTTCACAATCTTTTTCGCTCCGGCGATGGTCACAACCTCGGTGCGCTCCCAAGGCAGAGTGTTGAAGATCACCGACTGGTTTTCTCCCACGCCCAGCTTCTGGGCGATCACCCTGGTAGCCTGTTCGGAAATCTCCAGCGTGCGGCGGTACATCTCCTGATAACGGGGTACCGACTCGTCGTAAACCCGCTTGATGCTGGAGCCGGGAAGGATGTCGTGGAACTGGTAGAGCAAAACCTCTTTCCAGATCTTTTCGAGCTCTTCCTGAGGATATTCAAAGCCTGTCAGGATCCGGGCCATGGAGCAGCTGAATTCGCAGTCCCTGAGCGCCAGTTCCATCAGGCGGTTGTATTTTTTGTTGTTCGCCTGGGTAGTGTAGGTTCCCTGATGGGTTTCCAGATAAAGTTCGCCGCACCAGGTGGCGTATTTGTCACGGTTTTTATCGATCCGCTCAAAGAAGTTGATAGCCGGCTCCTGTGTGACGGGCGGAAGCCCGACCATGGATTTTTCCCGGGACAGATACTCCAGATGGTCGGTGCTGGGGCCGCCGCCGCCATCACCGACGCCGAAAAGCAAAAGCGCTTCGTTGCTGACGTCTTTATCTTTAAAGTTACGCTCCGCATGGCGAAGAGAACCAGGAATTGCATCGCTGTTGTAGTTTCCCTCAGGCGGCATATGAGCCAGCACCTGGGAACCGTCGATTCCCTGCCACAGGAAGGTGTGGTGCGGGAACACGTTGTGAGTATTCCAAGAAATCTTGATGGTCATGAAATAAGGGACGTCCGACTTTTTGAGGATCTGGGGAAGCGCTCCGGAATAACCGAAGACGTCTGGAAGCCATAAAATTTTCATGTCCTTGTCGAACTCTTCCCGGAAAAAGCGCTTGCCGTAGAGAACCTGCCGCACCAGCGCCTCACCGCCGGAGATGTTGGTGTCGGGCTCCACCCACATGGCGCCCTGGCATTCCCAGCGCCCTTCTTTAACCCGCTGTTTAATCTGCTCGTAAATCGCGGGAGCGTCTTGCTTCACCCAATCGTAAAGCTGAGGCTGGCTGGCTCCGAATATGTAATCTGGATATTTTTCCATCATCCGCAGAGCGGTGGAGAACGTCCGGATTCCTTTGCGCTTGGTCTCCCGAATCGGCCACAGCCAAGCTAAGTCGATATGGGAATGGCCGACCGCCGTCATGACAAAGGATTTGTCCCCATTTTTCATATTCAAATAATAGGACAGCCGCCGCCGGCCTTCCGCCACCGATTCCTCTGTAAAATCAGAGCAGTCAGTCGCTATATTGAATAAGGTGTATTCCAGCTGATTGCGGAGAGGCGTATCCTCGTCCAATGTATCGCACAGCATCATCAGGAATTTGTAATCGTAATAGAAACGGCGCATCTCGGAATCGCAGGTGAGGATTTCCGCCTGCCGAAGCGTTCCGCCGCCCACCAGATGGCCGAACAGGTCGTTGCACCCGGCGTCCACCCAAAGATCGATTTCCTCGTTGCCGTCAGAACATTCCGAAACGTCAACGATCCGTTTTACCGGCATGACCAGCGGATGGTCATAGATGTTCGCAGAGGAAACAAAGGTGGTAAGCCCTCTGATCGGGACACCGTCAGGACGATAGACGCAGCCTTCGCCGGACAGGTCGATCATCAGAACGACTTTTTGGCCCTTGCCCTCCGCCGGAACCTTTCCTGTCACATGCATCCAGGCGCAGTCCCAAAGGCCGCCCCACTGATCCCCTATTTTAAGGGAGGGGACATGCTCGCCCGTTTCTTTCTCTGAAAACGGGACGGGCTCCGCCGTTTTCCAAGCTTCTACTGACAGATCGCCAATTTTGTGATAGATCCGTTGTTTGATTTCCTCGCAAAAAGGTCTTAAAAGACGTTTGTTTAGTTTTTGGCTCTGTGACATTTGCTAACACCCTTCATAAACAGTCGGATAAAGCGTTTCCGGGATCCTTTTTCGCAGATTTTGGGTGAAAATCGATTCCCAAAAAATTCTTTATTTATTAAAAAAGGACAGAAAAACCCTTCAATTCTTTATCATAAAGTACTAAGTAATTATAGTATTCGCACTGTGAAAAGTCAACTAAACGTAAGATTTTCATCAATTCACACTATTTTCTTAGGATGAATTTGTATATATTATCTTTGCACCCACATTCACATTTTTTTCAACTAATTCACAATTAAATCTTCATTGAAATTAATCGGATCGCCAGCGGCCAGCTTTGCCGGCTGTTAAAGGGGTGCCTTCTGCTTGTATAAAAATTATACAACAAAAAATCCGCTCTGTCAACGCTTCTATTGTGGATAATGCACAGAAAGAATTGGAAAACCCGCCGCCGTTTTCTATCCGTTCCTGTGCGATGCATTTAAGTGCCTATCCGCTTGCCAGACACCTTATTATAATATAGGTGCCAAAACGTCTCACTGCTATTTTTATGCAGGCATGTCCTTAATCATGTCCTTCGCGGCTTTTTCGGAACTGCACCGGCGAGGCGCCTGTTTCCTTTTTAAACAGATTGGAAAAATAATGCTGGTCGTCATATCCCAGCCGAAAAGCGATCTGCTTAACCGGGATGGTGGTATTGCGCAGCAGAGATTTGGCCACGTCCATCTTTTTGCGGATCAGGTAGCTGTAGGGGGTCTGCCCAAACTCCCGCTTAAACAGCTTTATGGCGTAATCCTTGGAACGGTAGATGCTGGCGGCCATCTCCTCCACTGTCACCTTTTGCTCCACCCGGGCGTCCAGATACTGGCGAAGCAAAAGGGCCTCCCGGGACACCTCCGGCACATCCCGGGTCTTTTCGTATAAGCGAAGCAGTATTTCATGGAATTTAAGAGCGCACCGGCGGTTAAGTTCCTCCACTGGCTCTGCCCCCCGGGTGATCTCGTAAAATTCCATAAACAGCTCTTTAACCCCACTGTGCCTAATCAGCATCCGGGACTCTAACCCATAGATCGTGAGCAGGCGCTCGACCAGTTCCCCGTTTACATTGAAAAACACCTTGGTCCAGGGGTCTTTATCATCGGAATAGTACCGGTGATCGTCCCCCCGGTGCAGGATATAGGCATCCCCCGCCGAAGCGGTAAACTCCCTTCCGCCGGCCTGCACCGTGCCGGTTCCTTCCTGGATATATTCGAACACATACACCCCGGCGTTATGCCTTTGCACCAGATAACTCCCGTCGCAGTAGGAGATCCCCGCCATGTCCAGCCAAAAGGGTTCTTCCGTCTCCGGTTTCAAAAAAGATCGAATATCCTCAAACAAATTTTATTCCTCACCTTTTTACTCATATTTGCTATGTTAATTCCGTTAAATTAATAGTATATTACAACTGTAATCCTGTCAATGTCATTGACAGGAAAAGAGAAACGAGAGTTTTTAATAAGAAAGGACGGAACGAGTTATGAGAATGAGACCCCCTTCGGTTCCCCTGATTACTGTCGATCCTTATTTCAGCGTGTGGTCTGCGGCTGACAAGCTCACCGACGACACCACCAAGCACTGGACCGGCAAACCCAACACCATGATCGGCACCGCCGACATCGACGGCACCACCTACTGCTTTATGGGCAACGCCAAAGAGCTTGACATCCCTGCAATGAAGCAGAAAAAACTGGACGTCAACGCTTTGTCCACCACCTACACCTTTGCGGCGGCCGGTGTAGAGCTCACCGTGCGCTTTACCACCCCTGCCCTGCCGGACGATTTGATGCTGTTCTCCCGCCCCCTTACATACTGCAAGGTAACGGCAAACAGCACCGATGGAAACTGCCACAAGGTAAACGTCGCTATTAAAGTGTCCGAAGAAATCTGCCTGGACAAAAAAGGCCAGTATGATGTGACTATGGAGGAAGTTTCCTTCGCAGGCGACATCAAAACCGTCAAGATGGGCAGCGTGGACCAGCCGATTCTGGAGAAATTCGGCGACGACCTGCGGATCGACTGGGGTTATTTCTATCTCTCGGTCAAGGGTGCGGACGCGGCTGTGTGCACCTGCAAAAAAGAAAATGAAGAGGACATGAACTTTGTAGGCGCGAAAGCGGCGCTTTCCACCTGCGACGAAAGCGGCGCGCTGTTCGCCTTTGCCTATGACGACATCGACTCGTTAGTTTACTTTAACGACCGGGTAAAAGCCTACTGGAAAAAAGACGGCGCCACCATCGATCAGGTGATCGTGGACGCTTATGCCGGTTATGATGAGCTTGTGAAAAAAGCCGACGCTTTCTCGGATGACATGTTCTGCAAAGCGGTTCGCGCAGGCGGCGAAAAATACGCGGAGCTGTTGGAGCTCGCTTACCGTCAGGTAGTCGCCGGCCACAAGCTGGTTTTGGACACCGAGGGCAAGATCGTCTACGCCTCCAAGGAGTGCTTCAGCAACGGCTGCGCCGTTACCGTAGACGTAAGCTATCCTTCTATCCCCATGTTCTTGTACTACAATCCCGAGCTTGTGAAGGGCATGTCCCGTCCCATCTTCAAATATGCGGATACCGAGGCTTGGCCTTTTGATTTTGCTCCACACGATGTGGGCTGCTATCCTCACCTAAACGGCCAGGTTTACAGCGGCGGCGCTAATCCCGAGGGCCAGATGCCTGTTGAGGAATGCGGCAACATGCTGGTAATGGTCGCTTCCACCTGCGTGGCGGAAAACGATCCTTCTTTTGCCAAGGAATACCTGAAAGACTTAAAGCAGTGGGCGGATTATCTGGTGGAATACGGCACCGATCCGGAAAACCAGCTGTGCACCGACGACTTCGCCGGCCACCTGGCTCACAACTGCAATCTGTCCTTAAAAGCCATCATGGCCATCGCCGGCTTCTCGATCATCGAGGATATGCTGGGCAACAAGGCCGAGGCGGAAAAATACTTAAGCACCGCGAAGGAAATGGCGGCTACCTGGGTGAAGATGGCGGACAACGGCGACGGCAGCTACCGTCTGGCCTTTGACCAGCCCGGCACCTTCAGCATGAAGTACAACGTCATTTGGGATAAGATCTTCGGTACCAACCTTTTCCCCAAAGAGGTTATCCAGTCCGAATTTGCCAGCTACAAAAAGCACATCAACAAATACGGCATGCCTCTGGACAACCGGGAGACCTACACCAAATCCGACTGGCTGGTATGGACTGCTACCCTGTCTCAGACTCGCGAGGAATTTGAGGAATTTGTTGCTCCCCTGTGGGATTGCTACAACTGCACTCCTTCCCGTGTGCCTATGAGCGACTGGTACTTCACCATCACCTCTGAGCAGAGAGGCTTCCAGCATCGAACCGTGCAGGGCGGCCTGTTCATCAAGCTGCTGGAGGAAAGCGGCATCTGCAAATACTATAAATAACCGAAAACAGTTTTATCATACTTTCTGACCAAAGGACCTGATTGTAAACAGCGCGCCGGATGGAAAACTCCATCCGGCGCGCTTTATATTTCAATATCAGTAATGGGCAAAGATGCGCCGCTGTCTGCATCTTTGATTAATAACCTAAATTTTCATGGATCAAAAGGACCTCAAACTCCCCTGTCATAGGCTTGCCCCATAAAACAGAAAGCCCCCGGCAGATCCTTTCCGGACTCTTGCAGTCATAACAGCGGTCGCCTTTAACAGCACAGGGCGTTTTCACTCCCAGCCGCTTTGCATTTAAGGGAGCCGCTATGTTTCTTGCCCGGTACAAGGCGCTTTCATAATCCTTGGCGATTTTATTTTCGCCAACCACCAGATAAACCTTCTTATGTCCGTAAAAGATAGAGGCCACCCGATTGCAGTTTCCATCGATGTTGACAATCTCCCCGTTTTCGGAAATTCCGTTGACTGAAGAAATATAAACAGCGGCAGCGCCTGCTTGTGCACGGACTTGGTCGCCGGTTTTTCCCTCTGGCGTCCTTAGATGCCAAAACACTTGGTTGTGGGTACTCAGGCTTTCATAAAGACCCATTTGTCCTAGCGTCATGGAGCCGGCAAATCCGACCGTTTGCTTGTCGATGGCGGCGTTTAAATAGCTGACGGCGTCTGAAGCGGTTTCAAAACAGTTGACTGTGTACCCCAAAGCCGTTAGATTCTCTTTCAGCAAAGTAAAATCTTTTCTTTCCATTTTTATTTTGCACTCCCCATAACAGTTTAAGCTTATCCAATATTATAGTACGAATTGATTTCGTCTTCAACATCTTTCATCGTCTGAGCGCCGCCGGAAAAACGTGCTTTTATCCAATCTTGGAGTTATCGTTTTTCCCCGGCTGCGTGTAACTATAATCACCGCCTATAGAAAATCATGCAAAATAGGTATTTGCCTTTTTGCCCTTATGCGGTACAATAGAAAAGAAAGTGAAACTCCCGGTTAAACCTATAAAAAGGAGTGTTTTCATTGAATATCACAGATTCTGCTAAAAAATACTGCGGCGCGGCCTTTTCAGGCGACGCCCCCGGCCTTTGTAAAACCGATCCCGAGTTTGTCGAACGGTTTGCGAATTTCGCCTATGATGAAGTGGTAAACAGCGATGACCTGGACAGCCGTACCCGGATGATGGCAATCCTCGCCGCCCTGCTCGGCTGTCAAGGAATCGACGAATTTAAAGTCATGCTCCCTGCAGCGCTTAATCTGGGCGTCACTCCGGTGGAGGCAAAGGAGATCGTCTATCAGGCGGCAGCCTATCTCGGCATCGGCCGGGTTTTGCCGTTCCTTTCCGCGGTCAACGACGTTTTAAAAGCCCGGGGTGTCACGCTCCCCTTAGAGGGGCAGGCCACTACCACCATAAAAGACCGGGTGGAAAAAGGCGAACAGACCCAGGTGGATATTTTCGGCGATGGGATGAAGGGCTTTTCCAAGTCCGGCCCGGAAGAAAGCCGGCATATCAACCGCTGGCTTTCCGGCAACTGCTTTAGGGATTACTACACCCGCACCGGGCTTGATTACAAACAGCGGGAAATGATCACCTTTTGCTTTTTGGCGGCCCAGGGAGGGTGCGAGCCTCAGCTCACATCCCACGCGGCGGGAAATATGCGCATCGGAAACGATAAGGCGTTTTTGATTAAAATCATCTCCCAGTGCCTGCCCTATATCGGCTATCCCCGCAGCTTAAACGCCCTAAGGTGCGTGAATCAAGCGGAAGAGCAGGTGAACAAATAATGGAATATCGGAAACTCCCCCGGGGCGATGAGCGGGAACGCTTCAGCGTTTTAGGCCTCGGCATGGGCGGCATCCAGGAAAGCCCGGAGGAGGAAATCGAAGCGGTCGTCCGCACGGCGGTGGAACGGGGGATCAATTTCTTCGACCTGTGCGCCGGCGGCCAAAAGGTATACGCCCCCTTTGGCCGGGCTATTGCCGGGAACCGGGAAAAGGTCTTTTTCCAGCTCCATTTCGGCGCGGTTTATAATGAAAAGGGCGAGTACGGCTGGTCCCGGGATCTTAAACAGATCAAGGACACCTTTGCGTGGGAGCTTGATACCCTGAAAACCGATTACGCGGACTTTGGCTTTCTCCACTGCGTGGAC
The DNA here is from genome assembly GCA_944386475.1 of uncultured Clostridia bacterium. Classification (GTDB taxonomy): domain Bacteria; phylum Bacillota; class Clostridia; order Oscillospirales; family Ruminococcaceae; genus Metaruminococcus. The sequence goes on from CALXBH010000029.1 coordinate 33,703, forward strand.
GAGGACAGCGATTATGACGACCTGTTCCAGTCCGGCGTGGTGGAGTATTTAAAACAGCTGAAAGCAAAGGGCATCATCCGGCACATTGGGTTTTCCTCCCACACCCCGTCGGTGGCAAACCGCCTGCTTGACACCGGCCTTGCCGATTTGATGATGTTTTCCATTAACCCCGCCTACGACCTGGAGCAAGGGGACGAACTGGGCATCGGCTCGGTGTCCGAGCGGGCCGGGCTGTTTAGGCGCTGTGAAGCGGAAGGAGCAGGCATCTCGGTGATGAAGCCCTTCCACGGCGGGCAGCTGCTGGACGCAAACACCTCCCCCTTTCACACAGCCATGACCCGGTATCAATGCCTCCAGTACGCTCTGGACCGGCCCGGCGTGCTGACTGTTGTGCCCGGTATGCGCAACTTGGAGGACCTTAACCAGCTGACCGGCTTTTGCGGCGCCTCCCCGGAGGAAAAAGACTACTCGATAATCGGGCAGTTTACTCCTGCCGCGGCTCAGGGAAGCTGCGTTTACTGCAACCACTGCCAGCCCTGCCCTGCGGGGATCGACATCGGCCTTGTGAACAAATACTACGACCTTGCCCTGGCTGGCGACCGGATGGCGGCGAACCACTACGATAAGCTCACCGTCAAGGCCGGCGCCTGCATTGGCTGCGGCCACTGCGACAGGCGATGTCCTTTCCATGTAAGGCAAAGTGACCGGATGAAGGAGATCGCCGCTTATTTCGGCGGATAACCTCAAAGCTCTCCTCCCTGGTATTAATTTTAAAACAAAAGGAGTTTTACACCATGAATAAAACCATAAAAAACCTGACACTGGCAGCCATGTTCCTGGCCATCGGCCTGGTGCTCCCCTTTTTGACCGGGCAGATCCCTCAGATCGGAAATATGCTCCTGCCCATGCACATCCCCGTCTTTTTGTGCGGTTTAATCTGCGGCTGGCAGTACGGCGGCGCGATCGGCTTTATCCTGCCCCTTTTGCGTTCGGCCTTGTTCGGCGCGCCGATGTTTTTCCCCGCGGCCACCGCTATGGCCTTTGAACTGCTGACCTACGGCCTGGTGGCCGGGCTTTTGTACAGCCTTTCCCGGTGGCAGTGCGTCATTGCCCTTTACCGCTGTCTGATCGTCGCCATGCTGGCGGGCCGCGCGGTATGGGGATTTGTCCAGGTCATCCAGCTGGGGCTGTCCGGCAGCGCTTTCACCTGGCAGGCGTTTATGTCGGGGGCGTTTTTAAACGCCATCCCCGGCATTATCCTCCAGCTTGTTTTGATTCCCGGCATTATGGTCGCCCTCAACCGCACCGGCCTTGTCCCCTTTAAAAAGCAGCAGACCGCAAAGCAGGCGGAGCAGTAAAATGAAGCAGGCCCTTGAGAAAATCCTCTCCGCCCTTTCCTCCCGCCAGAAGGAAAAGCGCCCTTTCCTAGCGGCGATCGACGGCCGGTGCGCCGCAGGCAAGACCACTCTGGCCGCTAAAATCCAGGCTGAGACCGGCTGTACCCTCCTTCATATGGACGACTTTTTTCTCCGGCCGGAGCAGCGGACCAAAGAGCGGCTGCTCCTCCCCGGCGGCAACGTAGACTGGGAACGGTTTCGGGGAGAAGTTTTGCTCCCCCTCTCCCGGAGAGAGCCCTTTTGCTACCGCCCCTATAACTGCCATATGCAAAAGCTGATGGAGCCTGTTCCTGTAACCCCCGGCCCGCTGATTGTGGTGGAGGGCTCCTACAGCTGTCATCCTGAGCTGTGGGATTTTTACGGCCTTCATGTATTTCTCACCGTCAGCCGGGAGGAACAACTGAGCCGGATCAAGGCGCGAAACGGCGAAGAAGCGCTCTCTGTCTTCCGGGACAGGTGGATTCCTTTGGAGGAAAGGTATTTTCAGGCGTTTGATCTCCCTGGGCGGTGTGAGCTTTGCCTGGCAACCGATGGATAAAATTGATCCGATAAACCCTAACCGGCAGCAAAACGAAATATCCCCCGGCTTAAAAGCCGGGGGATATTTCGTTTTACTGGCATATGCCGCCGCATTTTCTTTTCTGAAAACCAGATGAAGTAGATGGACTATTCGGTGCGAAGGGCCACCACCGGATCTTTTTTCGCTGCGATGCGGGAAGGGATCAGTCCGGCAATCACCGTCAGCAGCATGCTTAAAACGATCAAAATAGCCGCCGCTGCCACCGGCAGGCTGGCCAGCCCGGAGACTCCCAGGGCGTTGCCCAAAAAGTAGTTGATGGGGATATTCAGCAGCAAGGTGATCCCAATTCCCAGCACGCCCGCGCAAAGGCCAACGATAAAGGTCTCGGCGTTAAATACACGGGAGATATCCTTTTTGGAAGCGCCAATCGCCCGCAGGATACCGATCTCCTTGGTCCGCTCCAAAACTGAGATATAAGTGATAATCCCGATCATAATGCTGGACACAATCAGCGAAACGCTGACAAAGGCGATAAGCACATAGCTGACAATGTCAACAATCATTGTCACCGAATCCATCATCGTCCCCACAATATCCGAGTAGGTAATGACGTTTCCCTCGTTGCCGGCGTTCGTCTGCTGGGTGTTGTAATCCTCAATCAGCTGGGCAACTGATTCCTTGGAATCAAAGTCCTTGGCGTAAATGCTGATGCTGGCTGGGTTATCCCTGTCCACAACGCCTAAAAGCCGCAGATTGGAATCATAGGTGGCGCTGGACTGTTCCGCATAGGTCTGCATAAACTGGGTTCGCTCCTGCTCGGACATAGCTGCCAGCTGCATCTGCTGTTCCTGAGTGAGAGACTCCATATCCAGGTCTTTTCCGCCCGAGAAAGCCATGCCGGTAAACACATTGATGTCAGGGTTTTCCTGCTGTTCTTTGGCAATTTCGGAATCTCCCACATGGTCGATCACATAATCCTGCAAACCGGAAGGATATAAAACGCCGCCCATGCGGTTGCCGCTGACCGAGCTCTCCTTAGGCATCACAATGCCCACTACATCAATCGTGAGAGCGTCTTCGCAGACAGTTTTCATATACTCTTCGTCGCTGCTTTTATCTACCCAGACACCGTTTTCCTTCTGATAAAAATCGGTGTTTAATAAAAGCTTAAAGGAGATGTCCAAAAGTTCCTCATAGGTATAGGTTTTCTCTTCTACGTCTTTGACTTCCTCGCCGGACATCAAAGCGTTATAGTTATCCACCAGTTCATCCTGGTCCATCAATCCCAAAGAATATAAGGTGTAGTCGGAGATGTTACCGTTTTGATCCAGCTCCAAAACCACTTCATTGTCGTTTTGCGGCCAGTTGCCGGCGATTACCTCGTACTGGGAGTTTAACAGGGTCTCCCCGCCGATGATGGGACTAAACACCGTGGTGCCGGACATCTGCTCGGTACCCATCATGGACTGCACCTCAGCCATCTCGCCAAATCCCATTTTGTTGAGGATTTCATTGGGGTTTACACGGACAATCCCGCCCACACCATCGGCGTTATAGATGTTTAAATCAAAGCCATAGCCGTACTGGATGTCGCTGGTGAGCTCATTAAGCTCGCTTTCATGCTCCTCCAGATAGACTTTAAAATCCTTCAGATTGTTCTTTTCCTGTTTGTCTGCCATGGCGGTGATAATATCGTTGACCATGGGGGTGGAATGAACCTTACCGTCGTCATGCTTAACATCGCTTTGGTTCATGCTCTGCATGGCTTCCATAATCACCGTCATATCCATGGTGGATTCCTCAATGGTGATGGGATAGCCGGAAAGGGTGTCTTCCTCCAAACCGTTAATATACGTCTGGACGCCGTTGGAGAAGGATAAGATCAGCGCGATGCCGATGATACCGATGCTACCCGCAAAGGAGGTAAGGATCGTCCGGCCCTTTTTCGTAAACAGGTTGTTCAGGCTCAAGGAAAGAGCCGTATAAAAAGACATACTGGTTTTTTTGCCCTTTTTCCTGTCCTTTTTCTCCTTTTCCGGCAGGTCTTTCTCCTCATCCGCGCAGGGAGCGCTGTCATCGGTGACCTCCCCGTCCAGCAGGCGGATAATCCGGGTGGAATACTGCTTTGCAAGCTCCGGGTTGTGGGTGACCATCACCACCAGCTTATCTTTGGAAATTTCCTTTAAAATCTCCATTACCTGTACGCTGGTCTCGGAATCCAGCGCACCGGTGGGCTCGTCAGCCAGCAAAATGTCCGGATCGTTAATAAGGGCCCGGGCGATAGCCACTCGCTGCATCTGGCCGCCGGACATCTGATTGGGTTTTTTATGGATTTGGGAGGAAAGCCCCACCTTGTCCAATACTTCCATCGCCCTTTTCCGGCGCTCCGATTTAGAGACGCCGGAGAGAGTGAGCGCCAGCTCCACGTTGGCCAGCACCGTCTGATGGGGGATTAAGTTATAGCTTTGGAACACAAAGCCCACCGAATGGTTGCGGTATACGTCCCAGTCTTTGTTTTTATATTCCTTGGTAGATTTTCCGTTGATAATCAGATCGCCGCTGGTGTACTGGTCCAGTCCGCCGATGATGTTTAAAAGGGTTGTCTTGCCGCAGCCGCTCTGCCCCAGAATCGAAACAAATTCCGAATCCCGAAACTTTAAGCTGACCCCTTTCAGCGCGTGAACAACCTCCGCGCCGGAGCGGTAGTCCTTGGTGATATTTTTCAGCTCGAGCATCGTATTCCTCCTACCGATTCCAAATGTAAATACTAAGTGATATTATACAGGAGCGGTAGGGCTTTTTCAATCTTCCATTTGTATGTAATTTTTAAATAGTTGTTGCCGAATTTTGAACGTGATGGCTCGGAAGAGGGTAAAAAATGCCGCCCATATCAAATGAGCGGCATTTTCAGCGCTTTTCTCCAAAATTTTTTAGTCTTCCCGAATATCCTGCTCAAAAATCGACAGCAGTGCGTACATCTCCACGTTGGCGCTGTGGTCCAAGGCTTCCTTATAGGTGTCCTTAGTCACATCTTCCCGCCAGCCCCGCAGCCAGTCCACCGGCAAAAAGCCGTCTTTTTTGTAGTGGTCATAAGCGTAGTCGATGGATTTTTGATAAGCTTCAATGTAGATAAGGGCCTCTTCCTTAGCATAGGGGTAAAGATCGATATACCCTTTGAGCAAAATGCAGTTAAACCAGATGGTGGTGGCCACCGGCCATTCCACATAGCCCTCTTTCACCGTCTTGTCGCCAAAATAATCGTACGCCCCTTTGGCACAGGAGAGGGCTTCGTCCAAATACGCCTGCTCCCCTGTGATCCCGTACAGCGCCGCCGCGCCCGAGATCATCGTCCCGGTGTTGTAAGTGTAAAAGCCGGTGCCTTTGGGGCTTCCCTCCACCCAGGTGCCGTCAGCCTGCTGCTTGGCGCAGATTAAATCCTCATAGATGTTTTTCTCCCGGTCTTTTAAGTTATGCACCGAAAACGCATAGATCTTTTTCGCCCAGGCGAGGTATTCCTCTTTGCCGGTGTGACGGTATAAGTCCACTAAAGGCTTAATCAGCGGGTTGTTGGAGCAGCTGTGGCGGGCGTGCTTGCGGGAATCCCAAAACATGCCGCCCAGCGGCTCAAACCAGGCCTCCCGGATCAAAAAGTCCGCCAGATACTCCGCCTTCTGCAGATGCTTTTTGTCCCCGGTGATCTCATAGGCCCGCAAAAAGTTAATAATCAGCCATTCGTTGTCGTCAAACGCAAGTCCGGGGTCGGTGGCGCCCCGGGGCGTTTGCCCCCGGTTGACCACATAGCCCCACAGCTTCCCGTCCTTTAAATAGCCGTAATACTCCAGCCCGACGATCACGTTTTCCATTAAAGGGATGTTGTCGTGATCCAGATACGCCAGCTTATCGGTCATCTCCATCAGCCCGATATACTCCCAGCAGGAGGCAAGCCCTTTGGTGTTGGGGGAGTTAAACAAAAGCTCATGGCTTAACGGGTTGTAAAATTCCTTGTAATAAGCTTTTCCAAGCTCCATGGCCCGCTCTTTATTGCGCTGGGCCAACGCAGCACTTTCCTTGTCCATTTTATGTAATCCTTTCTTTTGTATGGATACGCCGTTTTTATGTTTCTATCTATCTTTCACGGCAATTCTTATGTGTTTAATGGAACCTTACAGAGCCAGCCGGTAGATGTTATACACATCCTCTTCCCCCAGCTTTTTAAAGTGTCCCACCGTTTTATCCGGCTTGTCGCTGGCACAGCGTTTCGCCAGCGCGGCGATTTTGTCCTCCCCAATCCCTACCTCAGACAAGCGGGTGGGCAGACCAATACTCTGATAAAACCGCTCCAGCCGGGAAACGCCTTCCAAAATCACCCCGTCGATATCCTCGGCGGCGGAAACCGACACGTCGAACATCCGCACGGCGAACTGGATAAACCGGTCTTTGTTTTCCGGATAAACATACTTCATCCAGGCGGGGAACACGATGGAAAGACCCGCACCGTGGGCTAAATCAGTCTCGGCGGAAAGCTCGTGCTCCATGGCGTGGGAGGCCCAGTCCCCGACCCGCCCGGTGTTTAACAGGTTGTTGTGGGCGATGCAGCCGGCCCACATAACCTCAGCCCGGGCATTGTAGTCGTCACCGTTTGCGATAGCCCAGGGCGCGTTGTTGAGGATGGTCCGAAAATCCGCCTCGATCAGCCGGTCGGTTAAATCGGTATGCCGCACCTGGGTGAAAAACCGCTCCATCAAATGAGCCAGAATGTCCGACGCCCCACAAGCGGTCTGGTAGCCGGACAACGAAAAGGTGTTCTCCGGGTTGAGCGCCGACGCCTTGGGGATAATCCAATCGCTGTGAAAACTTCGCTTCAGTCCCAACTCCTCGTTGGTAATCACCATGGAGTCGCTGCTCTCGCTTCCTGCGGCGGCGATGGTGAGCACAGCGGCGATGGGGAGCGCCGACGACGGCGCGGCCTTTTTCGCAAAAAAGTCCCACACGTCCCCGTCATAAGGAACTCCCGCTGCAACCGCCTTGGCTGTGTCGATCACGCTGCCGCCGCCGACGGCCAGCACCGCCTGGATATCCTTTTCCCGGCAAAGGCGGATTCCTTCCCGCACCAAAGAGAGCCTGGGGTTTGGCTTTACGCCGCCAAGCTCGGTAAATTCAATGCCCGACTGCTGCAACAGGCCGGTCACTTTGTCATAAACGCCGTTTTGAAGGATGCTGCCGCCGCCGTATATAAGCAGCACCCTGTTTCCGTAAGCGGCAAGCTCCTGAACAAGCTTTTGTTCGCTGTCCCGGCCAAAGAGAATTTTGGCGGGATTATAATAGGTAAAATCGATCATCTGTGGTTCTCCTTTTCCTTCTGGGGGTATTTTAACAGCTGGGGTGCCATTTCCGGCTGTTTTCATCACACGCCAATTATTGTACCAGAACGCCTTGGAAAAAGAAAGACGAAAACAGGGATATCTCCGAAGGAAATTTTGTCAAGGCCAATTTTCAGCGGACACCGCATGGAAAACAAGCAAAAACAACCTGATGCATTTGGATGACATCAGGTTGTTTTGATTCCTTAAATATCAATTTACGGGATGCGGTAGGTGTGGTCCAACGGGCCGGAGCCTTTCCCCAGGTCGAGCATAGCCTCCAGCGCGCCGGTTAAATACTCCTTGGCGCGGCGGACACTTTGCTCCAGCGAGATCCCCGCCGCCAGATTGCAGGCGATGGCCGAGGACAGGGTGCAGCCGGTGCCGTGGGTGTTGGGATTGTCGATTTTGCGGGACTGGTACCACCGGGCGTACCCTTGCAGGTATAAAAGATCGGTGGCTTCTTCCACCAGATGCCCGCCTTTAATGAGCACCGCCGCCGGGATCTTTTTGGAGATCGCCTGGGCGGCCCGAACCATATCCTGCCGGTCTTTGATGGAAAAGCCGCACAGGATCTCAGCCTCCGGGATGTTGGGGGTGATTACGGCGCCTAACGGCATCAGGGTTTCGGTCAAAGCGGTGAGGGCTTTTTCATCCAGCAGCCGGCTGCCGCTGGTGGACACCATCACCGGGTCGATCACAATGTTTTGCGCCCGGTATTCAGTGAGCTTTTGGGCGATAATCTCAATAATCTCCCCGTTGGACACCATGCCGATCTTCACAGCGTCCGGGACAATATCGGTAAACACACAGTCCAGCTGTTTGGCCACAAATTCCCCCGGCACATCCAAAATCCCGTAAACGCCGGTGGTGTTCTGGGCAGTCAGGGCGGTGATGACGCTCATCCCGTACATTTTGTGGGCCGTCATGGTTTTTAAATCCGCCTGAATCCCCGCGCCGCCGCTGGAATCCGAACCGGCGATGGTAAGCACTTTTTTCACGATTGGTCGCACTCCTTCAAACGGGCCCAAAGCGGCGGTTTATTCCGCCTGGCCGAACGTCTGCTCCGACAGCGACCGGAGCAGACGGCATTCTGTTTCAATGTCGCCGCTGGCAAAGACGGCAGACACCAGCGCCACGCCGTCCACCCCCGTCCCCCGCAGGGTGGGGAGATTTTCCCGGGTAATGCCGCCGATGGCGCACACCGGGATGTCCACCGCCCGGCAGATGGCGGCCATCTCCTCCCGGGAGACAGGCCGGGCGTCCAGCTTGGTGGAGGTCATAAAAGCGGCCCCCACTCCCAGGTAATCCGCGCCGTCTTTTTGCGCCTGGACGGCCTGCTCCACCGTCCGGGCCGACACCCCCAAAATCATCTCAGAACCGATGATCTGCCGGACGGCCGCCGCGTTCATGTCCTTTTGCCCCACATGGACGCCGTCCGCCCCCGCTTTGACCGCCAGCTCCACCCGGTCGTTAATAATCAGGGGGGCTTTATAATGGCGGCACAGCTCTTTCATCGCCAGCGCTTCTTTAAAAAACTCCTCGTCGGAAAGCTCCTTTTCCCTGAGCTGTATGCAGGTGGCGCCGCCTTTTAAGGCCGCCTCCACCTGGTTTAGAAGGGTTCCCGTCCCCACCCAGGCCCGGTCGGTCACGGCATACAGCCGCATGGTCGTTTTATTGCACTTCATAATTCGCACCGCTTTCCAGCTGTTCGGGCGTCAGGCAAAAGACGCTGTCGATCAGATGCCCCCGGAAGGAGAAATTCCCTTCCCCGGGAGCCATTTTTTGATAAGCCTCCTCGCCGCACAACCCCATGGCGCACACGGCGGCCGCCGCAGCGGGAAGAGGCTCTTCGGGGTTGGCCGCCAGATAGGCCGCCGTCATGGCGCTGAGCATACAGCCCGCTCCGGTGATCTTGCTTAGCATAGAGGTTCCATTGCGCAGCAGAAAGGTGCGGCTGCCGTCGGTGACGATGTCCACCGCGCCGGTGGCTGCCACCACCGCCCCCGTGCGCAGAGAAAGCGTTTTGGCGAGACGGACAGCCTCTTCTAGCCCTTCTGCTTTTATTTTGTCCGTTTCGCCCGCGTCTACCCCCTGGGAGGAGCTGCTTCCCACCGCCAGGGCTTTGATCTCCGAACAGTTTCCCCGTATGACGGCTACCTGTACTTCCTCTAGCAGCCGGGCGGCGGTTTCGGTCCGCAGGCGGGAGGTTCCTACCCCCACCGGGTCCAGCACCACCGGGATGCCCCGGCGGCTCGCTTCTTTCCCCGCCGCCAGCATGGAGGGGATCACGCTTTGCCGCAGCGTCCCCATGTTGAGCACAAGGCCGTCGCACCGGGAGGTGATCTCCTCCACCTCCGCCCGGTCGGTGGCCATGATGGGAGAAGCGCCGCAGGCCAGCAGGATGTTGGCGCAGTCGTTGACGGTGACGAAATTGGTGATGTTGTGGATCAGGGGAGAGCGTTCCCGGAGGTTTTTAAGCCTTTCCCCAAACATGTATATGGTACTTCCTTTCCAAACAAAGCTTATTCGTCAAAGATGGATACGATTTCGCCGTCTAAAATCCGGTTCATGTTCTTCACAGCGCAGAAGTTGCCGCACATGCTGCAGGTATCCTCTTTTTCCGGCCGGGAGGATTCCCGATACCGCCGGGCGGTCTCGGGATCAATGGCCAGTTCAAACATCTTGTCCCAGTCAAGGCTCTTGCGGGCGAAGCTCATCTCGTTATCCCAGTCCACGGCGTGGGGAACGCCCTTGGCGATGTCCGCCGCGTGGGCGGCGATCTTGGCGGCGATAATCCCCTGTTTGACGTCGTTTACATCCGGCAGGCGCAGATGCTCTGCCGGAGTGACATAGCACAAAAAGGAAGCGCCGTTTGACGCCGCCACCGCGCCGCCGATAGCCGAGGTGATATGATCGTAGCCCGGCGCCACGTCGGTGACAATCGGCCCTAACACATAAAAGGGCGCCCCGTGGCAAAGGGTTTTCTGGATCTCCATGTTGGCGGCGATCTGGTTTAACGGCATATGCCCCGGGCCTTCGATCATCACCTGGACATCCTTTTCCCACGCCCGTTTGGTAAGCTCACCCAGGGTGATGAGCTCCTCAATCTGGGAAGCGTCGGTGGCGTCTTTTAAGCAGCCGGGACGGCAGGCGTCCCCCAAGCTCAGCGTCACATCGTATTCCCGGCAGATGGTAAGGATCTCGTCAAAATGCTCATAAAAGGGGTTTTCCTCCCCGGTCATCTCCATCCAGGCGAAAATGATCGAGCCGCCCCGGGAGACGATGTTGGTCAGGCGCTTGTTTTTCTTAAACTTATGAGCGGTTTCCTTGTTGATGCCGCAGTGGATGGTCATAAAGTCCACGCCATCCTCCGCGTGCATTTTCACGATATCCAGCCATTCCTGGGAGGTGATTTTGATAAGCGGCTTGTGGTAATATACAACCGCGTCATAAATCGGCACCGTCCCGATCATGGCGGGGCAGTTTTGAGTCAGGTGCCGGCGGAATTTCCGGGTGTCTCCAAAGGAGCTTAAATCCATGATCGCCTCGGCGCCCATATCCACGGCGTTTTGTACCTTCTCAAACTCCATGTCCAGATCGGTCATATCCCGGGAGGTTCCCAGGTTGACGTTAATCTTAGTCTGCAACATGGCTCCCAGGCCGTTGGGGGAAATACAGGTGTGCCGTTTGTTGCAGGGGATGATGACCTTTCCCTGAGCCATCAGCTCCCTTAACTTTTCGGCAGGAAGATGCTCTTTTTGAGCGACAGCTTCCATCTCTTTGGTGATGATGCCCTTGCGGGCGGCGTCCATTTGGGTGGTGTATTCCATGCAAAAACCCTCTTTCTACAAAAAACGGAGAATACCGGCAGGGTATTCTCCGCAATCAACGTTTTCTTCCTACGGTGGCATTACCCACATCAGGTATAAGAGTCGAAGTTGGATGACTTCCTCTCAGCCCGCCTTACAAGCTCCTCTGTCATATTAAAAATAACGTATCATAACCGGGATGTTTTCCGGTTTGGCCGATCGGCCAAATGCCGGCCGTTTTGATTGGCCGGCAAGGGAAACTCCAAATTCTCGTGCTAAAGCACGAGAATTTGCTCTGCGGTTATTATAGCATGAGGGGAAATTCCTGTCAAGCCGCTAGGAAAAGGAGAGTTAGAACAAGCTTAGCTGCTGGGGCTTGCTCGCATGGGAACTGGCAGGGGCCACCTGTAAAGCCTCCGGCGGGATTTCCTTGAGAAACGGCGATTCATGCCCGGAGGTCAGCAGAATCAGCTCCTGCTTGGCGCGGGTCATCCCCACGAAAAACAGCCGCCGCTCCTCTTCGGTATCGCAGGGATGCCGGGGGGATTCCAGCGGGAGAACCCCTTGATTCACGCCGCATAAAAACACCACGGGGAACTCCAGCCCCTTGGAGCCGTGCAGCGTCATCAGCGTAACCGTCCCCGAAGCATAGGTCTTGCCGCCAGAGCTTCGCATAAGATCGCTTTCCTGCCCCAGGGTAAGCGCCTGTAAAAACGACGGCAGATCCCGAGAAAACACCGCCATATTCAAAAGCTTTTGAATAGCGGGCTGCTCCGGCGACAGTCCCGCCAGGGGCAAAAAGGCCTCCAGTAATTTTCGGGGTGTCTCCTTTTTGGCCCGGGGAAAAAGCGCCTCCCAGGCGGGCAGCCAGAGAGAAACCCTTCCATCCTGTTCAAAGGTTGACCGCAAAAACTCCGCCGCCTTTTTGGGTTCCTCCGTGCGGCCGGAAAGGGATGTACAGACACTCTCCGTCAAATCCGGCGGGAATTCCCACACAAGCTTTAACGCGCAGGACAGCGAGAATAAGTCGCGGGGTTCCACCAAAAACCGAAAGAAGCATAAAATCCCCCGCACCACAGCGTCGTCCAAAAAATCCTCCCGCCCGGCGACAACATAGGGGATGCTTTCGGTGCGCAGGCATTTTTCCAGCACCTCCCCCTGCCGGTGGGTGCGGTACAAAATGGCGAAATCCGAAAAGTCAAAATGCCGCTTTTCGGAACGGGAAGCCCCCTGGGCATCCAGCATGTCCATGCCGCCAATGAGGCGGCTGATCTCCTTGGCGACGGCGATCCCCTCCGACAAGGGGGTGGTGGCGGTGAGCTCCCGCACCGGGAGCCCGCTAGGACAGACCGGGTCAAGAAGCCGCTCCCCGCCGGGGTTATGGGAGATCACCGGCAAAGCACAGCGAAGAATCTCCGGCGTGGAGCGGTAGTTTTTAATCAGCCGCACCGTTTCTCCCTGGGGGAAATCCTCTGAAAGCTTTGCAAAACACCCGGGGTCCGAGCCGCGGAATCCATAGATCGACTGATCGGGGTCGCCGATGACGAACAAATCCTTTCCCGCCTTGGCCCACGCCCGGATCAGCCGGTACTGGACGGCGTTAATATCCTGAAACTCGTCCACCAGCAGGTGGGTAAACCGCTTATCCCCGGCGGGAGTTCCGCCCTCTTCCCAAAGGGAAAGGGCAGAGAGCAAAAGATCGTCAAAATCCAGCATTCCGGCGCTGGCAAGCTCCTCGTTATACCGCTCTACCGCGCCGGGGGCAAGAGCGGTTTCCTTCCCGTTTTTAAAAGCGGAGACCTCCTGCAAAAACTGCCTGGGGGAAAGGCTTAGCGAAAGCTCTTTCACCAGTTTGGCGGCAATGTCAAAAGCCTCGTATTCCCCCGCCAGCATTACCTTTTGCCCGGCGTTCTGTAAAAGCTCCAAACAGATGGCGTGAAAGGTGCCCACCGTCATCCCTTTTACCGCCCGTTTGCCAAACTGCTTTTGAAGCCGCTCTGTCAGCTCCCCCGCCGCTTTGTTGGTAAAGGTGACGGCGGTGATCTCCTTGGGGGTTACCCCTTTTTCCAATAAATAGGCGATGCGGGAAACGAGGGTTTTGGTTTTCCCGGTGCCGGGGCCGGCGATGACGCAAACCGGTGATTTCTCCGCTGTCACCGCCGCCTTTTGCTGGGGATTTAAGCCTACCAGCGCCCCTGTTTCCCCGGTATCCTCCAAAGGCAAGGCGGGGGAAATCTCCCCGGCGGCCTCCGGCAGGACGGCTTTACGGTCAGGAAGCTGTTTTTTGGTTGCCGCCGGAGCATGGGCAATAAAAAAGCTGGTCTGCCCTTCCAGGGCCCGGATCTCCGAATCGTCCAACAGACGGATAGTGCCATACTCCCCGTCAAAACCGGGGATGCGCACCACCTGCCCCAGCCGCAGACGGCGCACGCCCTCCTGCACGCAGGGGCCGGCCACCCGGCCGATTTCCTCCAGGGAGATCTCCCGCAGGATGGGAAATTCCGGCCCCAGCTCGCGCAGCAGCGCTTCGTACCTGGCCGCCGTCTTTTTGCCCCCGGCCGACAGCCCGGTGGAGGCGGCGATCACCTCCGGCAAGGGGGCCAAGCTTTCAAACGCCGGGGCGTTGGGACGCCGGTAGCCTTCCGGCCGGTCGGCAAGCTCCTCCACCCGGTGCTGCACGCCGATGGTGATCTTTTTGCCGCACACAGGGCACCTGCCGCCGTATTGAAGGGTTTCCTCCGGCTTTAGGCAGACGCCGCAATTACGATGGCCGTCATAGTGGTATTTTCCCTCCTCCGGGAAAAACTCCACCGTTCCTAAAAAGCCCTCCCCTGTCTGAAGCGCCTTAGCCAAGGCGGGATAGGAAAGCTCGATGGAAAGGAGGTTCGCCTCCCGCCCCAGCTTTTGGGGCGAATGAGCATCGGAATGGGATACCAGCGTAAACCGGTCCAACGCCGAGACCCGCCAGTTCATAGGCGGGTCGGAGGACAGCCCTGTTTCCAGCGCGTGGATATAGGGGGTCAGATCCCCAAAGCACTCCTCGATGGTGTCAAACCCGGAAAACGCGCCGAACAGGGAGAAATGAGGCGTCCAGATATGGGCGGGGATAAAAATCGCCCGAGGGCAGGTTTCCAGAGTGATCTCTAACAGGTCGTGGCTGCTGAGTCCCAAAATCGGCCGTCCATCCGAATGAATGTTGCCGATGGCCTCCAGCTTATGGGAAAGCGTGTCCGCCTCCTCCAGTCCGGGGAGGAGGATGACGTTGTGCACCTTGCGGGTTTTCCCGTCCTGCTTGTAGATCGAGCTGATCTCCCCCGACACCACAAAGCGGGGCGCTCGCCCGGAAGATAAAAGCTCATCCGGCAGGCGGTATTCCTCCTTTAATACATAAAGGCCCTCCTCGGCGGGGACAAGCTTTTCATGCAGCTCCTCCCGCCAGGCAGGATGGGTGAAGTCGCCGGTTCCCAACAGCCCGATCCCTTTGCGGCGGGCCCAAAAGTCCAGGTGTTCGGGGTCGCCGTCCTTGCTGGTGGCCCGGGAATATTTGGAATGGATATGTAAATCTGCAATCGTCAAGGAAATCCCCTCGCTGTTCTGTTCCGCTTTTAGCAGTCATAGTGAATATAGGAATATTGTATCCTTTTTCAAGGCGAATGGCAACACGATTCGACGTTTTCGATTGTTTATGGTATAATAACCGCAGAACTTGTAGAAGAGGGGCTTTTCCCCCCTTCTAACATTCCCCCGGCAAATCCCGGCATTGCGGGATTTAATGAATCATTATTCTTACAACCAGCCATAGACTATAAAATATTAATGCTGAATCTTCGTGCGTAATTTTGTTTGATAACCGCTTTGTAAATAGGAGGTAGGTTATGGACGCAATGGAATCCTTTGATATCCTGGTGGTGGGGGCGGGCCCGGCGGGCGCCACCTTCGCCCGGCTGATAGGCAGCCAGGGCTGCCGGGTGCTGGTATTGGACGGACAAACGCCTAAAAACGCCAAACCCTGCGGCGGGCTTTTGGCGCCGGACGCCCAAAAGGCTCTGGCCCGGTTTGATCTGACACTGCCAAAAGACATTTTGGTGGATCCCCAGATTTTCGCCGTCAAAACCATCGACCTGAAAAACGGCATAACACGGTATTATCCCCGCTCCTATTTAAATGTGGACCGCTACCGGTTTGATAAATGGCTGGTCTCCTTAATCCCGGAAAATGTGTGCGTGCGGCAGGGGATTTGTAAGGAGATCACACGGACAAAAGATGGATTTCACGCCCGCTACCGGCTGGAAAACGGCGAGGAAAAAACCGCGGACACCCGCTTTGTCGTAGGGGCAGACGGCGCTAACTCCTTGGTGCGAAGGACGTTTTTCCCCGCCTTTCCCACCCATCATTATGTGGCCATCCAGCAGTGGTTTGAAACGGACGGTCAAAACCCCTTTTATTCCTGCGTGTTTGATCCAGATACCAGCGAAAGCTGCTCCTGGTCGATCTGCAAAGACCGGTATTTTATCTTCGGCGGCGCGTTCGATCCAAAAGACTGCCGCTTAAACTTTGAAAAGCAAAAGCAAAAATTAAAAGACGCCGGATTCACCTTTGGCGAGCCGGTCAAAACCGAAGGCTGTCTGGTGCTCCACCCCCATATTGGGAAAGGGTTCTGTCTGGGGGACGACGGGGTGTTTCTGCTGGGAGAAGCGGCCGGATTTATCAGCGCCAGCTCCTTAGAGGGGATCAGCAGCGCTATCAAAAGCGGCCTGTATTTAAAAGAAGCCTTCACCCACAAAGCAGGCCGCAGCATTGCCAAGGCCTACCGGAAATACACCCGGACCATGCGGCGCAAGCTCCTTTTAAAATGCGTAAAGCGACCGTTTATGTACCGGCCCCTGCTGCGGAAATTCGTCATGAAGTCGGGGGTGGAGAGTATCTCCATCATTTCAGAGTAATGGGCAAAAGCTCCTTTCCGAGCGGTAGGGAGAACATAGAAAAAGGCGGACAAAAGCGAAATCGCTTTTGTCCGCCTTTTCTATATTAAGTTTTTAAGAGGCGCTTTTGGACGGGCTGCGCAAAGGGGCCAGCTCCAGCACCGCATCGGCGCTCTCTGCCACCACCGGGGAGTGGGTGACGATGATGACGCACTTATCCTCCTCCGACGCTAAACGCTTGAAGATGCCGATGATCTCATCCTGGGTGCCCATGTCCAGGTTGCCGGTGGGTTCGTCGGCCAGGATGATGTCCGGATGATAGGACAGCGCCCGGGCAATAGCCACCCGCTGCTGTTCTCCGCCCGAGAGCTTTAAGACCCGCCGGTTGGCCTTTTCCTCGGTGAGCCCGACTTTTATTAAAAGCTCCATGGCCGCCTCTTTTTTATTCCGCTGCCCCTTGCCGGAAATATCCATGGACAATACCACATTTTCCAAAGCGGTCATGTGAGGGAGGAGATTAAAGCTCTGAAACACCACCCCTACGTCCCGGCTGCGGAACCGGTACCGGTCAATCTTGCTTAAGTCCTTGTCCTCAAACAGGATTTTCCCGGTGGTCGCCGTGGTCAGCCCTGACAGCAGGGATAAAAGGGTTGTCTTCCCCGCTCCGGATTTTCCCACAATGGCGTACACTGTTCCCTTTTCAAACTCGTAGTTAAGGCCCTCCAGCACCATGGTCTTTTGGCGGTCATAGGAGTAGCCCAGATTTTCCAGTTTCAATATGCTCATTGTCATGATTCCTTTCCTGTGGAATTAAGACCGGTTGGCCAGAATCTTCAGCGGCTCGTAGCGGAGGATGAACACCACCGCCGCGCAGCTGGAAACAAGCGTCAGCAGCACGCCGATTCCTATTAACTCCACCACCACAGTCAAATCAATGCTGGCGTTGATATCGCTGATGTAACTGGCCATCTGTCCGCCGAAGCCGCCCTCCGGCTCTTCTGGCACACCTTCGCCGCCGTCAGGCGCTCCCCCATCCTGCGGCGCTCCGCCCTGGCCGCCGCGCCCGCCGAAGTTTTCCATCTGCTGCTGCACCTGGGACTGCTGGGAGGTTACCTGGGCCGACAACAGCTGGTTTGCGATGGGCGCGGAGCTCACCGCTCCCGCCGCCGTCCCGATAATCAGGGCGATAAAGGTGACCATAAACAGCTCTAAAATAAACTGGATGGCAACCTTGCCTTTTTTCATTCCAATAGCGGTGAGAACGCCTACCTCATATTTCCGCTCCCGGATGTTAAAGATATTAAACACCACCAGAATGATGCCGCCGATGGCCAACACCACCAGGAAGAAATAGGTGGAAAAGGTGCTCAGGTTTTCCAGCGGGACAAGACTTTGCTCATAGGCATTCAGATCGCTGGAGGAAACGGTGTACTCCTCCGAAAGGCCCATATCCCGTACATCCTCCTGGAACGCCTCGTAGCTTTCCACATCGCTGAACACATAGGTACCGGAGGTCTGGCTGCGCAATGCGGTGGTAAGCTCCATCCCCGTTTCGGAATCCGTCTCGGTTTCGGCGTTTGCCTCGGACTGGTCGACGATAGACTTTAGGGTATTATAACTCATATAAATCTGGTTGGCCGGATCGGTAGCGGTGGAAAAACCCATCATCGGGCCGCCCTGAAAGGTCTGGGTGCTTGTAGTGGTATAAAGGCCGATAACCTCAAGCGCATAGGTTTCCTCTTCGTCATTGGGGTTTGTCAGGGTGATGGAATCCCCCACATTGATGCCGTTTAATACCGCAAGCTCTTCATTGATAATACAAACCATCTCGGAGGTGTCCGCTTCAAAAACACTGCCGTCGGTAAGCTGGCTGTCGCCGTCCATAAAGCCGGTCATCGCCTCATAGGCGCTGTAGCCTGTAACGGTGAAGTCCCCTTCTGTCCCCATCCCGCCGGGAGGCTGCTGACGGCCGCCGCCCATGCCGCCTTCCATACCCTCGGGCAGCTCCGGCACATCCTGGCTGCTTTCTGTAGTTTCCTCTCCGGAAGAGGTGCTGCTGGAGGAACCGGAGGTGTCGATCGCCTCTAAATCCCCGCCGGCATTCATCGAGCTGGAGATGGTGTAATAAAAGTCCTCCGCGTATTCCGACTGGGCATAGGTCTGCAGCTCTTCCAAGCTAAGCTCGTCAGCACCCTGCATCGCTTCCCGCATCTGATCATGTCCGCCGGAATCCCCAGCCTGATCCCGGGCGTTTTCCATCATCGCCTGCCGGTCCACTGAAATCTGAGCGGTAATCTGCAAGGAGGCAAGACTCTCTTCCCTGGCCCTGTCCGCAGCCCGCCGGATACACAGCGCAATACAGCTTGACAGGGCGATCACCACGACAATAATGCCGATCAAAATATTCCGCCCCTTGCTTCTGCTGATGCTTTTCCAAGCATTTTTTAAAATGTACATTGGGTTCCCACCATTCCTTGTTTTGTTTTGCAGCGCATTGACCCTCAACAGACAAGGGAACACGCCGGACAGAGAAAGACAGGGGCTGTTTTGTGTTCCCGGCCCGGTTCGCGGCCTTCATCAGCTCCTGTTTTTCACTGTCCGGTCTCTTGGAGTTTACCGAAAACTGTGCGGATCCTCGGCAAGGCTGACAGCGCAGCCATCCGTCCTCGGAAGGTAAGGAGGAAATCGCCGCCAAAGATCCGGCCAGTTACAATAAACCGCAGTAACCCTTTGTCTACTGTGGGTAGCATACCGGTGCAGTCTGTTGTATATTTGATTGCCGTCTGAAGATTGTGTGAACAAACTGTATAAACATACCATCCGGTCTGCAGCATAAGCCTTTTGGAAAACAGCCTTGAAATCCCATTAAAAATTTGTAAAAACTGCAAAAAAGGCTTTACAATCCTGATAGGATTGGAGTATAATTGTAATCAGTTTGTAATAACTGGATGAAATTTTGTCATTTGTTTATGGATATATCAATAATGCAAAGGGAATGAAACGATCAAATGGATAAAAAAATATTGCTGCGCAAGGCCGCGGGCTATGGAATCGCCGTAGCCATCGGCGTTGCACCGTTTGCCTTAATGGGCACTGTTGTGGCCGCCAGCTTTGAACCGGTGGCCGCCACCCAAACAGCCGTCTCCAGTGAAGCGGCCCAAAGCCTTTTAGCAGAGGCCTCCTCCCAGATGCAGCAGGCGGCAGAACAGGAACGGGCGGTATCCTCGGATACTTCCTCCCAGCCTGCCCAGCAAGAAGAGACAGCCTCTTCTCCGACCGAAATCCCGGAGACCCAGGCCTCTTCTTCCGAAGAGGAATGGACTGAGGAAGCTGTCACAGAAGAACGGATGTGCACCATCCTCCCCTGCTTCAGCCGGGAAAAAGCGCTGGAAGGCGCCAAGGTGGTGGACACGTTAAAGGAAGGCGCCGCCGTCACCGTAACCGCCAAAACCAGCACTGGCTACTATAAAATTAAAGAGGGCGGCTATATCTATGCCGACTTTTTAGAGCCCGCTCCGGAGGAAGAAGCCTCCTCCGCTCCGGCGCAGGAAGAAACTTCTTCTAAAGCTTCTTCCTCCAGCGCCTCATCTTCTTCCCAGAGTCAGAACCAGAGCTCGTCAAACTCTCAGGCGAAGGCCCCCACCGACGGATCGGCCAAAAGCATTTTGAATGGAGCGGCTTTGAACCCCCGGAAAACCGGTTTTACCTCTCTGGACAATAAGATCAACGCCATCTTTGGCGAGATCTTCACCCCGGATATGGACACCTATTCCAAGGTCAAAGCCTGTTATGATTACCTCATTGAAAACACCAGCTACGGCAGGGTGAATTATCCCACCACTGGTTTTGGCAGCATCACGCCGGAGGGCGGCGACAACTATATCGCTTGGGCGGCCTCCAGCTGTCTTGACAACCATGTCGCCACCTGCAACCGGTATTCCTCGGCGTTTATCGCCATGGTGCGCACCATCGGGCTGGACGCCCGGTATGTGGACGGCCAGACCAGCGCGGCTGCCGGCGGCTATACCGGCCATGTCTGGGTGGAGGTTGTCATCGACGGCACCACCTATGTCTTCGATCCTCAGGTGGAAGATAACATCAGCGGCGGCGGAACCATCCGGTATCTGCGGTTTTGCAAAACCTACGATCAGGTGCCGGGCAAATACATAAAGTAAACTGTAAAGGGCTGCAAATCGAATGGTTTGCAGCCCTTCCTTTTTGTTATTTTTATGGGAAATGCATGAAAAATCGGTTGACAGATACCGGAAGATATGCTATTATCTAGTTGTATTTTACAGGGCTTCAAATGAACTCACATGTTTTTGTAAGTCATGAGACCTCGGATGATTTACAAAAACATGTGATTTTTTTATGAGCCTCGGAAAAAGGAGGTTAGCAGCATGAACACCGGTACTGTAAAATGGTTCAACGCCGAAAAGGGCTATGGCTTTATCACCGATGACAACAGCGGCGAGGACGTTTTCGTCCATTTCTCCGCCATTGTCGCTGAGGGCTTTAAAACCCTGGCAGAGGGCCAAAAGGTCACCTTTGACACCGAGAGCGATCCCAAAAGCACGGGAAAACTACGCGCTGTCAATGTGCAGGCTGTGTAACAAGATAGTGTAACGTAAAAAGCGGTTTTCAAAAGAAAATCGGTCAACAAGAAACGAGGTATGAAACATGTACACCGATAAAACCTTAACCTGTAAAGAGTGCGGCAAAGAATTTGTCTTTACGGCCAGCGAGCAGGAGTTCTACGCGGAAAAAGGCTTTGAAAACGAGCCTCAGCGCTGCAAAGCCTGCCGCGACGCCCGCAAAGCTGCCCGCGGCGAGCGCACCTCTCGCCCCATGTACGAAGCGGTATGCGCTTCCTGCGGCAAGACCTGTCAGGTTCCCTTTGAACCCAAGGGCGACCGTCCGGTCTATTGCAGCGAGTGCTTTGAGGAGCACAAACGGTAAGTAAAAATTGTTTATAAAAAGCCGGAGGGTATTCTTCCCCTCCGGCCTTTTTATATGGCCCATCCGCCAGCCTTGCATTTCGCTGGAAAGCAGAGTACAATAAAACCGTTCACGCAGTCAATATTTTTCAAAAAGGAAAGAGGTTTTATGATGAAAAACAGATGGCTTTCGGCTGCGGCCTGCGGGGCACTGGCCGCAGTTATGGCGCTGTCTTTTTCCGCCTGTGAAAGCGGAAAAGATCCATCCGGCAGTTTCCAGACAGCTTCCATATCAGCAGGTGCATCCGGGCAGGAAAATTTATCGGTGTCCGACGCCAGTGGTATCGCCGAAACAAGCAGCGCCATAAATAAATTTGCCTCGATGGAGGCCTATGCCGACTCGGGGATGATGAAGGCGATGTATTCCGGTTTGATTGAAAATCTGGCGGCGGACAATGTGGATCTGAGTATCACCGGAGAGGATAACCGGCTGGTCTTTACCTACACATACAACAATTTTTTAAACTCTGACGAAGCGGTGGAGATGCTTAGTTCCAATCTTGACGCACAGGAAAGCTCTTTCCAGTCCATGGCCGCCTCCTTAAAACAGTTTGTCGAGGTGGAGAATCCGGTTGTTGTCATTGTAGCGCTTGATCAAAACGGGGAAGAAATGTTCACCCGGGAATTTACCGAAGAATAGACTTTGTTGGAATTTCATTGATTCTTTTTAAAAAAAACATATTTTTCGTGCAAATTCTTTAAAAACTGTTGATTTTAAGCTCCCTTTATTGTACAATAGCCTTACGCAATAGGGGTTGTTCAATATTGATTGTACAAAAAGGAGTTTTTTATGAAAAAGAAAAATGACCGCATTGCCGCCTGCGCAGTTTTGGCTGTGATGCTGCTGGCGCTTGCGGGCTGCCAGTCGGAGTCGCCTGAAGGGGGAAGCTCGGGACTATCATCGGGGTTAAGCGTATCCTCGGACGGCCTTTTAGCGGACAGCTCAGGGATTTTGGTCACATCTTCTGATGTATCTTCTGAGGGGGCAAGCAGCCAGATCACCGTTCATGCTTCTTCCAAAGAGGAGCAGGAATCTTCTCGGATAACCTCTTCCAAAGCGCCCGCCGGGACAACTTCTAAAGCACAGACTCAAACGTCCTCCACAGCCGTCAATCCGCCTGCTCAAAGTTCGTCTGAACCAGTTACCGTCCCTGACGAAATTGTGCTGAAACCGCCGACGGAGGAGATACCCCTTACCCCTAATAAAACATACGATTCATTTGAAGACATTGTTGCAGACGAAAATTTTCAGGCCGGAGTACAATCCATGATAGACACGTACAAGGAAGCAGGGGTGGAAGTGAGCTTCACCGGCGATGGCAGAAGCCTGAATTGTGTCTGTAAGATCAATCTTACCCGCTCCGATGAACTGGCGCAGACATTAGTGGGAGAACTGAGAAAGCAGTCCAATGGGTTTAGCGAGGTGGCAAGATTTTTTGGGATGTATATCGACAATCCTGTTGTCGTCGTCACTTATTTGGATGTAAATGGAGAAGAGATTTGTTCCCTGCAATTTGCGGCGTAGTAAACGATATAGGAAAGAAGCTTTTTCCAAGCTTCCTTCTAAAAACCACTTGCAGGCCATTATATATGGCCTGCAAGTGGTTTTTAATTTTTGACTTAAATCCCCTTCAATAAATTAAATCCAGAGGCCGGATCATGATACAGCCTCTGGATTTAACAACAATGCGGTTAATAATAGATTTCGCAATCACTGCCGTTTTCCGTGATCTGTTCCGGATCGGTGACAAAGCCCGTCCCGCTCCCGTCATAGTGATACCACTTTCCATCGGACAAAAGCACGTAAATCCACGCCGCCCCTGTCTGGGAGCAGACGGCAACTTTGCAGTTGACGCCGAGCTTATGGCAGATCGCCTCCGCCGCCCGGGCCTGGCTGCCAAACTTCCAAGGATCCTTTCCAGGAACGCCGGCAAACACATTATAGGCGTTCATACCATCGCTCCCAAGGCCCTTGCCCATAGTAGCCGCATAGGAATACGCCATAATCGCCCGCAGCGCCAACTCATCTTCCATCGTAACATGAAACTTTTTCTGAAAGGCTTCCGGGGGTTTTTTCGCCTTAAACGCTTCGATATCGCTTTTAAAATGGGAAATCGCCTTCTCCGCCCCCTGGCTGATCACGTCATACTGCTGCTGATTGGCGGCGCCGTAATCGGTCTGGCAGGGATTATCCACCGTAATTCCCGAAGGAAGGGTGACGCTATAGGCCGTCTGGTTATCCAAAAAATAAGGCGCTCCCTGATTAGAAAGGCTGTCTGCCGTCTCCGGGCCGCTGGATGCTTCTGACGAAGAAGCAGGAGGCACGGTATTCCGATCTGCCGTCTGCCCGGCAGAAGTATCTGATAGCACTTGTTGTCCAACTGACGATACTCCCGAACAAGCGTCCTCCTCAGACGCCGCCGAAATAGAAGAACTCTCGCAAAAGCTGGACGGACTCCCCTCCCCTAAACCGGAGGAACTTCCCGCCGCGCCGCCAGCCTGGGCACCATCTCTTCCGCAGCCCGCTGCCAAGGCGCAGATAAACAGCGCTGCCAACAAAACAGCTCCTGCCCTTTTTAGCTGTACCATCGCCATTACTCCCTTAAAATATCAAAAGCCTTTAACCATCATGGCTGTATTGCTGTTAAATTTTAGTGTACCACAATCCGAGTTTAAATTCCACCCCTAAACCCAGTCTCCTGCTTTTCAGCCATAACTATAAGCATAAAGCATGCGCCAAGGGAGTATACACTCCCTTGGCGCATATTACAATAGGGGCTATTTTATTAAAGGTAGGAACGGATTATTTTGCTTTTCTCTGTTTTCTGCTTACAAGCAGTGCTGCGCAGGAGCCTGCCGCCAGCACGGCGAGCATTGCAAGAGGCATATCCCCGGTCTGGGGAACAGACGCATCATCATCCGGCTGCTGGGAGCTGGGATCCTGGGCATCGGGTGTCTGGCTGCCCGGCTGTTCATGATCCGGATTCTGGGTATTGTCGCCGTCACCGGAGCTGTCGGAATCTCCAGGCTGCTCATTGTCGCCGGGTGTACCGGTGGCGGGAATCACCGTATCTTCCAGAGTGATCTCCTGGGTAGCCGCCTCGTCACTAAAGAGCTTGCCGCACTCGGAGCAGGTCCAGTACTCAATGTTGCCGTCTTCCTCAGCGGTAGCTTTCTTCGCCTCGGTTTTTACTAAGGTGTGGGTATGAGGAAGTTTTTCCACTGTCTCGCCCTGGGAGAGCATCTCGCCGCAGCCTAAGCAGTAGGTGTCGCCGGTGTAGCCTTCCTCATCCTCGGTGGCGGGCTTTTCATTCCGGATTTCGGTGCCGCCGGCATGGTTATCCGGATTAAGCTCGCCGTACTCGCTGCCGCACACGGTGCAGACCGCCTTGTCGCAGCAAGTGGCCGTGCCGCCGGTGTGCGCCTGTTCATTAAGTTTTTCGCCGCACTGAGAGCAAACCTGCCAGTGACCTGTCTCGTCAGAATGCCAGCCGGAACCGTCGGGGGTATGTTCGCCGGTAGCCGGAAGCACGGTATCTTCCAGGGTGATCTCCTGGGTAGCCGCCTCGTCGCTAAAGAGCTTACCGCACTCGGAGCAGGTCCAGTACTCGATGTTGCCGTCTTTTACGCAGGTAGCTTCTGTCGCTTCGGTTTTCACTAAGGTGTGGGTGTGCTCGGGGGCCGCTTCCACCGTGAAGGTTAAGGGGGCGCTGGTGGTAACATTGCCCGCTTTGTCGGTGACGGTGACAAACCACTCGTAATCGGTGTCCGCCTGCAGGCCGTTCATAACCACGCTGGCGCTGCCGGTGCCGGTGACCGTCTGCGCTTCGCCTACGGCCGCATTTTCTCCTGCTGCCAGGGTCAAGGAATTGGTGGTCAGCGTCCGGGTGGAGGTGCCGCCCAGATCCAGCCGGATGGCGAACTCGTCCTTGTTTACCTGATACAGGTTGCCCCGGTTGCCGGAGTAGGTGCCGTTTCCATAGGGAGAAGTGGTTTCGCCCGTCATGGGAGAATAGGTGTTAAAGTAGATCAAGTCGTTTTCCAGGTCGAACTGGACGCTGCGGATAAACTCCTGGCCGCCGTAAGAAAGGCCTTGGTAGTCCGCCAGCACATTGTAGGTCTCATGGTCGCCAAAGTTAGAGTAAACCACATTGGTTCCCGCTACGTGGCCGCTTAAAACCAGTTTGACGTTGCTGTGGTTTTTCACCACTTTGTTGAGCATGTCGGTGTTGGAAATATCGTTTAAGTTGGTGTAGTTGTGGGTGAAGATGATGACAGAATAGTCGGGATGCTCTTCGATCACCTTGGCCGCCCAATCTAAGTCCTCATTGGTCTGCCAGTAGGAGATGCTCATGACTAAAAGCTTGGTGCCATGCTCTTCCAGCAGGTAGTACGCGTCGTCAATGGGCTTGTCGGCGTCGATGCCGAAGGAGCCTCCCCACAGATCTCCAGCCGACTCCTGCAAGCGGGTGACGGGGAAATACTGGTTGTAGCGGATACGGCTGTTGGTGCCGTTGTCGTAGTCGTGGTTGCCCCAGGCGATGCCGTAGGGGATCCCCGCCTGCTCCAGCAGGCTGAAAGCAGCGGAAGCCGCCTGCCACTGGAATTCCTGATTTAAGTAAGGCCGGTTGACCACGTCGCCCACATGGAGCACCATTTCGGTCTTGTTCTCTTTAGCGGTGTCCACAATCCACTGGAACTGCTCGCTGATTTTCTCCGGATAGGACTGAGTGTACAGCTGGGTGTCCGGAACGACCACCATGCCGAAGTCAAACTGTCCTTCCTCGGGCTTATAGGTTTCCCGGTTCTCGATGGCCTCGGTCATACCGCGCCAGAGAAGCAGGGTGAGCTTGCCGTCTTTTACGACGTTTTCATTAGGAATGTTCATGTCGATGGAGACAGACGGGGCATCCTGATCATAGGCGGAGCCCACTTCCTGCCAGCCGTTTACAGAAGTGTTGTACACATAGGCGGTGACTTCCCGCTCGGCGGAGCCGTTCCAGACCAGGTGGAAGTTTTTCGCCTGTTTTTGAGCTTCGGTCAGGGTGATCTCATAGATCTGATAGGGGTTCTCCCCTTCGCCGGTAGCGGTGCCGAACAGGGAGTCGCTCTGCTCTCCGTCGGTGGGGGCGATGCTATCGGGCAGGCGCTCATCCGTGGTGCCGTACCGCACGACGGTGTTCTGGTCGCTTAAGGCAATGGCCTGGTTCTGATAGAACTGAACCGAAACCTCTTCGTTATAATCCGAGGTGATGTCCGCTTTCAGGGTTGCCGAGTCGCCGGTTACCACCCCATCTTTCGAGGAATCCGACAGCACCGGCATGTTGGGAGCGGTGGAATCGGACAGCATAAGGGTGACCGAATCTTCCGCCTCGCCGCTTTCATCCTGTGCCGCAGCGGTCAGGGTGATCGTCTGTTCGTTGAGGGCGTCTACCGGCACCAGGACGGAAAATTCGCCCGCTTCGGAAGTGCCAAGGTCAAAGGTCTTGCCATCGACAGCGGCGGTCAGGTCGCTCGCTTTGGAGACAACGCCGGTCACCTTGACCATGCCCGTCTGGGCAGAAGCGTTATCCATGGGGTAAGAGATGTGCAGGGTCACACCGGTGTCCGCTTTGTCTTCTACCGCACCGTAGGATACCGCGTCGCCAAAGTAGTTATTGTACCGGAAGGCTTCCCACTCCGGCGTGGTGCGGTAGCCGGTCAGCTGGATCTCGTCTAAAGTGCCCCGGTAAGAGGCCTTGACCTCCCCGGTGTTGGAGTAAGCGCCGATGGTAGAGGGGGTCTTGTCGTCGTTTAAGGTAGTGCGGTATTCCGCAAAGGCTTCATACTGCTTTTCGCCGTCGATAAACACCGCCACGGTCATGCCGTCGTAGCTCATGGTGACTAAATGAGGCTTGCCGTCTTCAGGCAGGGCGAGCTTGGACTCGGTTGTTTTTGGGCTGGTGGAGCTGGACTCGTACCACAAACCGGAGTACCGGGAAACAAGCTGTTTGTCCGTCTTGTTGACTCCTAAGAACAGCGTATCGTTGGAACCGCTTCCCGCCACGTCTTTTGCAAAGAAGGGAGCGTTGTCCTCCGGCTGGTTTTGAAGGTCCTCGGCAGTCGCCTGATAAATGGCGCTCACGCTTACCTGGTCCATGCCGCCGCCCACGTCGCCGTAGACAATTTTGGTGTTGTTAAAGTAAGAAGTCATGGTACCGTCTTGTCCGGCGGTGGCAGTCAAGCCGTTTCCTTCCACCGTACCGGTCTGTTTGCCCGTGGAATCCACCCGGGTATCGCCGGCCGCAGAATCCTGGGTGAAATGTTCAACCAGTTCATAGGTCGCGTTCCACACTTCGGTGGGATCGTTCTGGGCTTTCTCGCCGCCGTAGTATACCCACAGGTTGGCGGCTCCGTTCGCGGGCAGCTCTTCCAGCTTCACCCAAACTGAGGTGACACCGTCAGGGTTCCAGTTTTCGATCTCATAGGGGATCGAAAGCCCACTCATGGTGTAGAATTTCAGGGTATCCTCCCCGGCGCCCGCCGGGATATCGGTGAGTTTAAGGAGCACGGGAGCGTTATAAAACGCTTCATTTTCGTCATTGCGAACCGAGATAACCTGCCGGGATAAGGCCGTATCGTCAAACCAGGGAGAAATCTGGCCGTTATCCGACTCCAGCTCTACCAGACGGTATTCCAGCTCTTTGAGCTTATCGTAATTGGTGATCGCGCCCTGCTGGGCTTCGCTTAAATCGTTGTAAGCCATTCTGGCCTCGGTGACAGCGGTTTTGTCCGCCAGGGTTAGGTCGCCTGCTTCCGGCAGGTCTTCGATCTGCTGGATCATGGGCTCGATCTCTTTATCGATGCCGAAGCCTTCCCAGGAATAGGGCACCGACTGATCCTTGATCTGATAAACCATCGCTTCCAGCTTGCCGCCGTCGATGGTGATGCCGGCAAAATACTGGGCATTTTTCTCCGAGGTGTTGTTCTGCACGCCCTGCTCCGAGCGGTCGAACAGCTCTAAATACTCTTCCATGTCGATGCCGCTGGGGCTCGATTCCTGGTCATAATGCTTTACACCGGCGGTGTTGGCCAGGAAGTAGATGGTGCCCTCGGGGCTCACAGCATATTCGATCCGTTTGCCGCCCTTCATTTCAGTGATCTTGGTGGTTTCCACCGGAGCGGCGCATTCGGTGCCGTTTTCATCATAGGCTAACACCTTGGTCCGGGCGAGGATGTGGTCGTGGCCCTGCAGGACAAGGTCGATATCCAGCTCGTCGATCAAGGGCACGATCACCCGGCGCATATTTTTGATGTCCTGATCGTCCAGGTGATTCGCAGTAGTGTAGGGGCCTTTGTGCATATTGAGGATAATCCAGTCCGCGCCGTTTGCCCGGGCAGTGGTTACATCCTCCCGCAGCCAGTCAAGCTGCTCCTGGGTAAGGTTCTGGGTGGAGTCCTCGTTGGTGTTTAAAACCACAAAGTGAGCGTTGCTGTAATCGAAGGAGTAATAGGTTCCTCCGGTGGTGTTTCCGTTTAACTCCAGATTAAAGTGGTTGATAAAGGCGTTTCCAGTTGCTTCATGGTTGCCGGCGGCAGGAGCAATCGTGGTGCTTGTCAGCCCTGCTGCGGAGTAGTTGAGAAGGCTTGTCCACATGCTCTCGTTGGAGCCGTCGTCCACTACGTCGCCGCCGTGGAGGACAAACGCCGCATCCGGTACGGTGGCCAGCGCTTTTTGCAGGGTGTTGGCCGAAACCTGGGCATCCCCGTCGGTGTAGGACTGGGTGTCAGTGATGTTAATAAAGGAGAACGCGCCGCTGTCTTTGGCGGTGACAAACTCGCCGGTACCACTGAAGATGCCGGTAGCCTTGTCGCCCACCTGGTAATAATAGGTGGTGTTAGGCGTAAGATTTGTCGCCAGCGCTTGATACTGTGCGTCGCCGTACAGCTCCTGCTGGGTGGCGGCGACCTCGATTACCTCATCAAAGCTTTTGGTTTCGCTGATTCTGACCACAGGCTCTTCCACCGCCACGCTGGTAAACCAGGTGAAGGCTTTCTGGGTCTCGGAATCGCCGTTAAAGGTCACGGTGATGCGGTCGGGTCGGGTGGAAGAATCCACATACTGGAGCACCGGATGCTGTTTTTCCTCATCCATTTTCCAGGTGTAGTCAAAATCCCAGCCCAGGTCCTCATAGGTGCTTTGCTGCTGGAGCTGCTCTAACGTGACGTTCTGGCCGTTGGGATCGGTGTAGGTGCCGTCTACCGTCTCGCCGTTGATGGTGATCGCTTCGTTAGCGATGTTGTCCCGCAGGGTTTTGCCGAAGTCGTTGCAGCCAATGATGCGGCCGTAGTACCCTTCGGTTTTGGCACCCGGCTGGTTGTAAGCATAGGTGATGGAACCGCCGTAGGCTACGTTGCCCTGAATATAAGCGGTGTTGGGGTAAGCGCAGATCATGGCGCCGTCGTTGCCCTGCTGGCTGTTTTTGCCGGTTACCTGCTCGGTGCCGGTCAGAGTGAGGTCAGCGTCCGCAAAGCAGCGCTGGATGCTGCTGTTGGAGTTATTATAGGCCACGATGCCGCCGCCCATGAATTTGCCGGTCAGCTCGCCTTCAAAGTAGCAGTCCAATACCGAACCGCCCTTGTTCTGAGCCACGATACCGGCGACTTTTTCAAAGCCGGGAGCGGATACCGACCCGGTTACTGCGCAGCGCTGTACCACGCCGCCGCTTAAATTGTCCGCCACCAGCGCCGCACAGGCGGGGCCGGCGGTGTTGCCGTTATCGCCGGTGCAGACGATGTCCACGTCCGCCAGGGTCAGGTCTTGGATGGCGCCGGTGTTTTCCAAAATCAGCGCCGCCCGGTAGTCACCCTTGTTGGTATCCGGTACTGCCCCCCGGAGCTTTAAGCCGCTGATGGTGTGGCCCCGGCCGTCGAACACACCGTTAAAGGAGCGCACCATAGCGATCTCGTCGGTAAGGGTGATGTCGTTTGTCAGCGCAAACTGTTTTTCATTGTAATAAACGCCGTTTTGATTGTTCATCTGCTCGATCCAGAACAAAAACTCGGCTTCGTTGTTAATGAGGAAAGGATTGCTGGAGCTGCCGTCGCCGGTGAGCGCCGTAACGCCGGTTTCCTCCTCGGGTTTTTGCAGGGTGGGGTAGCCGGTTTCAGCGTCCATCTCCCACACGGTTTCAAAATCCCAGCCCAGTTCCTCATAAGTGGCCTGCGCTTTCAGCTCGGCATCTGTTTTGTCCAAACCGTGCTGAGAATTCACATCCTCACTTGTCACCGTCTGGTTTTTGATGCGGATTTCCGTGCTGCCGTAGTTGTTATTGATTTTGACGCTGTTGCCGGTAAAACCGACCACACGGCCCACAAAGCCGTCGATCTGGTAATCCGGGAAGGCCATGGTGATCGTCCCTCCCGCCGCAACGTTGTTGCGCACGGTCAAGGGATTGCCGGGATAAGCGCAGACGATTGCCGCGTCGTTGCCCTGCTGATTGTTCCGGCCATCGGTGGGATGATCGCTCGTGGTGGTCATGTCCCCTCTGGCAAAGCAGCGCTCAACCGTACCTTTAGCATAACCGGCGATACCGCCCGCCATATACATAGCCGTCACATCGCCCGAAAAAGAACAATCGGAAATAATGGAATTGTTGTTTCCGTTTTTGCCCGCGATGCCTGCCGCCATCTCATAGGTGGGGGCGGAGATGCTGCCGGTCACTGAGCAGCGTGTAATGCTGCCAGTGTTTTCGGCTACCAGGCCGCCGGCGGTGGGGCCTCCGGCCGTGCCGTTATCCCCTACACAGGTCACGGTGATATCTTCTAAGCACAGGTCTTCGATAGCGCCTGTGTTGCGGCGGATAAATCCCGCCCGGTAGTTGCCCTTGTTTGTATCCGGCAAAGTACCGTTAATCACAAGGTCTTTAATGGCATATCCGTTGCCGTCCAAGGAGCCGCTGAAATCATCGATCATGGGGAAGGTTTCCGTCATCTGGATGTCTCCATTCAGTTCATAGGCTTTTCCCACATAATCGCCGTTCCCGGCATTCATCTGCTCGGTCACATAAAGCAGATCCTGCTCGGACTGCAGGATATAGGGGGAAGCAGGGCTTCCGTCTCCCTCAAGGCTGTATGTGTCCGGACCGGCCGCCAATACCGACTGTAAAGGCGACAGCACCGTCGCTGCTGTCATCGCTACTGCGACCAGCAGGCTCAGGCATGACTTTTTTCGCTTCATGTTGTTACCTCCAAATTTGCTGTGGCGAATGTTTGATTCTTTTTTCATACGCATTTATTTTAGCAAGTTGCTATCACAGCCGCCATCAAAAAGAGGTAAAGGGAATTCAAAGTATCTGTGCAAAAAATTTATCTTATGTAAATAATTCATGAGAAAATGTAAAATGCTCCGGTCATCTTTTTGACCGGAGCATTTTCACTTTCCTTAAGGAACACTGTGCTTAGGGCAGATTAGGCAGCCCGTTTTGTATGAAATCTTATAGAGGATCCCGGCGCATTGGCGATGCAGCAGCTTTTTCCTCGGGACATCGCCATGCCGCTAAAGATTAGCCGCCTATTCCTCCCCGGGGACAACCGGCAGCCAAAACCACATGGTTTTCCCCGGGCTCCATTCATGCTGGTTGTCCAAATGAAACCCCACTTTCCAGTTAAAATGGTAGCCGATCTCCGCCGCCATTTTATATACGTCAAGCTCATGCAGCTCCCCAGGGGACTGATGTTTCCCTACTTCAAAGACCGCCCATTGGGAGGCTGGCGCTTTTTTCCGGAAAAGGCCGCTCTCGTTTAACAGCATCTGCCCCTCGGGCGCTTCCACGCACACCGTGCAGCGGCAGTCAAAACCCTTGTCGCCCTCCTCCGAAAGACAGGCCCATATCTGCCGAGGCGTCGCGGAAGATCCTTTGAGCAGGGAAAGCTTTCCTTGTTCAGCGAGCTCCGTAAAAAAGTCGCCGATGGAATGCCCGTCCAGGTTGACCGGCCTTGTAAATCCTATAAGCTCAAAGGCGGGTTTTGAAATGATCTGTACACAAAAGCCGTGGACTGTAAAGCTTTTTTGATCTGTATGTTCCATCCGATACGCCACCTTAAGGAAGGGTTTTAGCAAGGGTTTATTATGGCAATTTCATTGTACCATAAAATTCTAAAAAGTCGAACATAAAAAAGATAAAACAAAACATCCTGCCCTGAAAAGAATTCACTTTCCAAAGCGGAATGTTGTGGAACGCTATAATAATGACTCCAACGAAAACAATATTAGAAAACAGTCACTATGGTAGCATTCAGTGAATCACTTATTCCGAATTCTACTGTTGTATTGTACTGTGAATTTTCATATTTATAAAACGTTACACCATCTATCAATAATGTTCCTTTATCTTTATAACCACATTTTTCTAACAGGTCAATGTAATCTGCGCCACTGCTCCCATCATCGTCCGCTGCCATAACAGACGACACAAGATAGGCGTAGGACGTAAGATCACTTTCCCGGTTTACTACATCATAATCAATTCCCAGCATTGCCCCAAAGTCAGGCGCGTACGGAAAGTCCTGATATGTTTTTACATCCGACGGAAATTTGTTATTTGGACTATTATTATCTGTTACCTTTAATCTGAATGTAGCTTTTTCCTCTTTATAAGAACCATCTACTGTTGCATATCCAGATACAGATATAGTTATATATTCTCCCGTATTTTTTATCTCATACGCTTCTTGTGCACCAGTACACTTCATTCCCACAGGACAGCTTGTAGGATAATTAAGATGTATGCAAGGATATGTTCTTGCTGCTTCTCCTTCTGCGTCAAACACCTTGAAATATGCAGATGCAAAGTGTACGTCATCTAACCTACCTATATTCTTATATGAGTAAGTAAGAATAATACATTCTTTGTAATTCGTACTGTCGTGTACATTATTACAAAATTCATGTCTGGTTACCGCCGTAAAAGTAAGCTCCCATTGGTTGTCGACTACCCATGTTTCGCCTATACCATAAACTTTTTCTTCAGCTGGTTTTGGCGTGGTTTGTGCAGCTGCTTTTGAAGATGTTTGTTGTGATGGTGCAGGCGTGGTTGTCTGTGTCCTGCTCGGTTTCGGTTTTGTTTGTTCTGTCTTTTGCGCTGAAGCCGCTGAAGAAGTAGCGCTACTTGTTTTTGCAATCTGTTCACTGCTCGTCATATCGCTTTCAAGTTCGCTGGATGCCAGCAACTCACTAATCGTTAAATCACTGCTCACCAGCCCGCTAGATGCTTGCAGCTCCTGTGAGCCGCTGCACCCGCTTAATGCACATAAATAAATCAAACAAACCATGCCACAAAGTATTCTTTTGACTTTCATTTTTTACCCGCTCCCCAAAATTTTATTTCCTATGCGGCGGTTCTGCCGCAAAATAAGGTTTATTCACACTCTATCTTCCAGTTATTATCCATAATATCATTACGGCCTTCAGCCTATTTTACGGATTTGCACGGACATACAGGGGTTGCACGGATTTGGCAGGTGCATCCCCCCTAGTAAATTATTTCGGCATAAAGTATTCTATAATGTTCAGGACAATATTTGTGCCCATCAACGCTATACTCAGCATGCCTATCACAGCCGGGAAAATCACATAGATACTCATAATCAGATGGCTCAAATGCACCGCAAGAATTTAGCCCAATTGCTAATATGATTACCATAAGAGCTAACCCTACAAATGCTATAACAGCACCTGCTTTTGCATTATTATCCATTTCATATCCCCCTGTACACTTATACTCTCCCTTTCGGAACAGTAAAAAATTCGCCACAGCTTTGGCAGTGACATTGATAATCTCCCTTTTTACCTGCGAACCCAGCAAGTAGGCCAACACCACCGGTCAATAGTGCACCACCCACAGCTTTACCGATAGAAAAACTTTTTTTATTTTGAGCTACAACCTGGACATTAATGCTTCCGCATTTGGGACATGTAATTGTTGCCATATTTACCTACTCCTCAACTATTATTTATTTTCTATGCGGCGAATCTGCCGCAAAATAGGCAATACTGTTATAAAGGCCCCAAAAGATTCCTCTCACCGAAGTGATAAAAACCATTATTTTTCTTTATTATAGTCTTTATTATGACTATAGTCAAGTAGAATTGCACAGGGTATCATTTTTTTAGGTGATGCAAATGATTGTTTACTCCCCTTTCTGGGCTACTCTAAAAAAATCGAATGAAACAACCTACACCCTGATTCAAAAACACAAGATCAGCAGTGCTACTATTGATAAACTTCGCCACAACAAGGGAATCAGCACCTTAACAATCAATGATCTTTGCAGGATATTGCATTGCCAGGTTGAAGATATCCTTTTATATGTAGAAGATGATAATGACCAAACATTATAAAAAGCAGACAAGTTCTCACCTGTCTGCTTTTTGTTTGCATCCTATGTCTTGTTAAAGCACATAAACGAATTTTTCATGCTTTTATGCAAGGTAAAAATATGGCCCGGAGCCCAATCCGCTCCAGGCCATAAGCTTTTTACACTATACTCCCGCCTTAACCTCGTCAAATTCCTTCTGAATTTCCTCAGAAGGCGGCGCCGTCAGCAGGGAAACCACTACAATACACAAAACGGAGAATAGAAACGCGGGCAAAAGCTCATAGATATCCCAGATTCCGCCCAGCGGCCGGATCAGCAGGTTCCAGACAAACACCATAACGCCTCCGCCGATCATGCCCGCAATGGCGCCGGCGCGGTTAATCCGCTTCCAGAACAGGCTCAAAATCATCAGCGGCCCGAAGGTAGCGCCAAAGCCTGCCCATGCAAAGCTGACGATGGTAAAGATGACACTGTTTTCATCCAAAGCGATGATGATCGCAATCGCCGTAATGGCAAGAAGGGTGATGCGGGAGATCCATAAAACCTGTTTATCGGTGGCTTTCCGATGCAGAAGGCCCTGATAAATGTTTTTGGAAAACGCAGAGGCCGCAATCAGCAGATAGGAGTCGGAAGAGCTGATGGTCGCCGCCAGAATACCAGCCATGACCAGTCCTGCCAAAAGCGGAGGCAGCAGATTGGTGGACAGCAAAATAAAGACGTTTTCCGCTTCGGACGCCGTTGTCAGCGCGCTGGGATATAAAGTACGTCCCATCACGCCGATAAACACTGCTACCGTCAGGGAGATAACCACCCAGACAGCTGCTATGCGGCGGGAGTTTTTCAGTTCATGCTCGCTGCGGATGGCCATAAACCGGAGAAGAACCTGGGGCATACCGAAATAGCCAAGACCCCATGCCAGCGCCGAAATAACGCTGAGGAAGCTGTAGCTTTCGGATGCGCCAAACTGCGGAACACCGTTTACTACCTGCTGTACCCCATCCACCGTCTCCGGTGTGGCAATCCCGAAAAATTCTAAAAAGCCCGGGATAGAGCCGGCGTTTTCTATGACAGCCCCCAGTCCGCCAGCTGCTACCGTACCGGTTACAACAATTACAAGCAAAGCAACAATCATCACAACCGCCTGCATGAAGTCCGAGGCGCTCTCTGCAAGGAAGCCGCCGATGATGGTGTAAACAAGCACAAAAATGGCGCCTATAATCATCATGGGAATATAATCAAAACCGAACAAGGTTGAAAATAATTTCCCGCAGGTGACAAGGCAGCTGGCCGCATAGACCGTGAAAAAGATCAGAATGAAAAGAGCGGCGACCGTCATGACGATTTTACCCTTTTCATGAAACCGGTTGGAAAAGAATTCCGGCAGTGTAATGGCGTTGCCCGCCTTTTCACTGTACCGGCGCAGCCTTTTGGATGTGATCAGCCAGTTTAAATAGGTTCCCACTGCCAAACCGATTGCCGTCCAGGTAGCGTCCGCAATTCCGCACCAATAGGCCAAGCCCGGCAGGCCCATAAGCAGCCATCCCGACATATCCGACGCTTCCGCGCTCATAGCTGTGACCCAGGGGCCTAAGCTGCGTC
Organism: uncultured Clostridia bacterium; assembly: GCA_944386475.1. Classification (GTDB taxonomy): domain Bacteria; phylum Bacillota; class Clostridia; order Oscillospirales; family Ruminococcaceae; genus Metaruminococcus. The sequence continues at coordinate 69,669 of CALXBH010000029.1, forward strand.
CTCCTAAAAAATAATCCTCGGAGCTTTTATTTGCCCTTTTAGCAAACACAACGCCAATTCCAATGACTACCAGCATATAAACGATCATGGTAATCATAATTTGGATGGTATCTCCCATGTTGTCCTCCAATCCCTGATGAAAATTCAGAATTTATTCAATATGTTAATATTATATGGCATGATCGTTCACAAATCAAGACGGTTTTTACAAAAAAGTGTACAGGAGGGAAAAACAGCTATCCCTTTGAAAAGCGGAACGGCATGAGAAAAGAAAGAAACGGGATACTGTTTCGCTATGGTCAAAATGGCGGCATAAAAAACGGGGCCCGGAACGCGAAATGCGTGCCAGGGCTCCGTTTTTAAAAACAATATGATATAAAAGGCAGATTTTAATGGTTTTTTAAGGAAACTTACGGCTGATGCTAAGTGCTTTTCCAAACCACATCCGTCGTACGTTCCCTCCAATCATCAAAATATGCTTCTACTTCTTCTTTGTCAGCGTTCTTTCCGTTTAACCGATAGATGTTTTCCTCTTCGTTCATATAAGCGATGTCTGTGATTGTGAACTCATTATTTTCAAACGTGGCTGTACTGATCGCGCTTTCCTTCGAGGTGTCCTTGCTCAAAAAACTGCCATCGGTTTTCATCTCGACTGTATTGTTCTCATGATAATAGCCGTAAACGCTTTGGCCGTCATAGTGCAAAATAAGAAAATCGTTTCTCAAGCCCTCCAATAGGACCATTTCGTCCAGGCCATCCTGGTCCAGATCCACAAAGTTATAGCCCAGGGGGACAAACAGGCGAGTGCCTTCGTAAGAAGGAATAAAGTAATAGCTGTCCATCATCACTTCTTCGGAGTCTTCCGTAATAAAAGGACGCTCCACATTTAAAACCTCGTTCAATATCGCTTGTACCTGGGTGTTTTGCTGTCCCAGATTTTCTTTTGCTGAACACCCACCAAAGGCAACAAGCATGATGAATAAAATCATCATGGCAACAATTCGCTTCATAGAAACCCCTCCTCATAATTGTTTACACATTTTACTCTATTTTTATCTATTTTAACAGATTTGAGACGTAATGTCAATTAATTATTAGTGAAAAATCATCGCACGACTGGCTCACGGAAATACGAGTAACCGAGACAAACAACGCCGCTTCCGACGCCATGCCCGTTTTTGAGCGGACAGCGGAGGTGCAGCGTTCCTTCGCTCTTCTCTTTTCTCTTTTCACTGGGAACGGCGGTCTTGAAGAAGAGTGAAGAGAGAGAAAAGAACAGAGAAAAGACCAAAAAGAAACGCGGTCGAGCCACACAACAAAAAAGCAGTCGGCAACTCATTACGAATTGCCGACCGCAGGTCTGGGTTTACGCTGAAAAAAAAGATACCCGCCATAAAGGCGAGTGAAAAGGCAAAATAAAAAACCGAGCCCGGAACGCGAATGCGTCCAGGCTCAGCCATGGTGCGGGCGGTGGGACTTGAACCCACACGCCGAGGCATTGGCTCCTAAGACCAACGTGTCTGCCATTCCACCACGCCCGCACAAATACCGCCAGCGTAAAGCTGGCTAAAATAGTGTACCATATTTTTAAAAGGCCTGTCAAGTTTCCTGTGACAGAAGCTCGCCAAAATCCATCTCCTCCACCTGTCGGACATTGCGGCGGATCTCCTCATACAGCTCATCCAGGTTGGGGAATTTGCGTTCTTTGCGCACAAAGCGCACAAAGGATAACGTCACCGGCTGATTGTAAATCTGCTTATCAAACTTAAGGATAAAGGTTTCCGCCAGCGGTTGCTGGCCTTCCTTTGCCACAGTGGGCTTTACCCCCACGTTGGTGACGCCTTTATAACGTGCGCCGCCCACCTGCACGACGGTAGCATACACGCCGTACAGCGGAACCAGGCAGCCCTCCTCAAAGGGCTGGTTGATGGTGGGATAGCCCATCTTGTTCCCCAGATGGTTTCCCCGCTCCACCACCGTTCGGATGGAAAAAGGCTTTCCCAAAAGCACATTTGCCTCCCTTATATCCCCGTCCAGCAGCAGCTGCCGAATCCGGGTGGAGCTCACCGCCGCGCCGTCCTTATCATAGGGAGGGATCACCTTAATCTCCACCCGAAAGCGGCGGCCATATTCCTGAAGCATCGTTACATCCCCAGCGGCGTTTTTTCCAAAGCGGAAATCGTATCCACAGACAAGGGCTTTGGCATTCATCTGCTCTAACAGCATCCGGATGACAAAATCCTCTGCCTCAACATCCCGGATATCGTCAAAATCCGGCATCACCACCTGCTCCACGCCTAAGGAGGCAAATTCCTCCAGCTTTAATTCCTCGGACATCAAAAGCTTTTGCCCCGCCTTTTTTCGGGGGACCGAGTGATGGAGGGAAAAGGTGAGCACAGTAGGGATTAAATGGCGCGCTTTCGCCATCGCCACCATCTCCCCGGTCACCTGCCGGTGAGCCAGATGCACCCCGTCAAACAGCCCTAATGCTACCGCACAGGGACCTTTTACCGCTGAAAATGTTGTGATTTTTTCCATAGATTATCCTTCTCTTTGATAAAACAGCTTGTCGATTCTAAGCTCCTTTTGCTCAAAATCGGGAGAAGCAAGCCCTAAAAACACCGGCTCCCCGGCGTTTTCCCGGCCGTATACCCGGTGCCTTCCTTCTTTCGCCAGCAAGGGCAGCCGGTTAAGCTGGAGCTTAACGCCGTTTACAAACATCCTGGCCTGGGCGGAGGACAAAGAAAGGGCCGGCAAGCTTTGAAACACCCGGTCCACCGGAAAAATCGCCGAGGCCAAAGCCTCCTCTCCCCCACGGGCTAACTCTTCCACCTGGGGGAAGGTGTAGCAGTCCGCCAGGGTAAAGCCGGCGGCTTTGGTGCGGCGAAGCCCGGTTAAAATCCCGCCGGTCCCCAACGCCTGCCCCAGATCATGACACAACGTGCGCACATACGTCCCCTTGGAGCAGGAGACGGTGAACTCTCCCTCCCCTCTTTGCTCGTCGAAGGAGAGAAGGGTCAGCTCATAAACCGTCACCGGGCGGGCGGGGCGCTCAATCTCCTGCCCTTTGCGGGCAATCTCATACAGCTTTTTGCCGCCGATTTTTACCGCCGAATACATGGGCGGCACCTGCCAAAGCTCCCCGGTAAACCGTTCCATGGCCGCCAGCACCTCTTCCCGGGTGACAGTACTTTGCGCTTTGGAGAGAATATTCCCCGTGCAGTCCTGGGTATCGGTCGTCACCCCCAGCTGGAAGCGGGCTGTATACGCCTTTCCGGCGTCGGGCAACAGGTCGCAGGCCCGGGTAGCCGTCCCCAGAAACAGCGGCAGGACTCCCGTAGCCATAGGGTCCAGCGTTCCGGCGTGGCCGATCTTTTTCTGTCTCAAAATGCCCCGCATTTTGGCTACCACATCAAAGGAGGTAAAACCCTCCGGCTTATCCATACAAAGAATGCCGCTAATCACTTTGCCTGCTCCTTTAACGCTGCCTCCACCTGCTCTAACAGCCGGGCTTTTGCAGCTTCCATCGGGCCGTTTAGCACACAGCCCGCCGCCCGGATATGGCCGCCGCCGCCAAAATGCCGGCAGATATCCGACGCATTGACCCAGCTGGTGGTGCGGATGGAAACCTTAATGGAACCGTCCTCCTTTTCCCGGAGCATCACGCCCACTTCCACCCCGCGCACCTGACGGGATAAGGCGCTCACGCCGTCCAAATCGGCTTCTTTGGCGCCTGTGCGCGCAAACATTTCCCTTGTGACGGTGATCACAGCGCACCGGTCGTCAAAATGGAATTCCATTCCCGACAGAGCCGCCTGCTCCAAAAGCAGCCGGTTTTTGCTTTTGGTGTCGAACATCTCCCGGTTGATCGCCACATAGTCCGCGCCCGCTTCGATAAGCCGGGCGGCTACCAGGTGGGTGTGGGAGGAGGTGTTGGAATACTTAAAGCACCCTGTATCGGTGGCCGTGCCGGTATACAGGCAGTCGGCGATCCGTTTGGTGATATCCGTCCCCAGCTTTCCAATAATGTCGGTCATGATCTCGCAGGTCGCCCCGGCAGTTTTATATAAACAGGTGTCCTTGGCATACAGGGTGTTGGACATGTGATGGTCAATGCACAGGTCCACCCGGGTGGCATATGTTTCTTCCAGATCCCCCAGCAGCTGCACGTCGGCGATGTCCACCGCCACCACAAAGGAGGGCTCTTCGGTGAGCGGCTGCACCGGCTCGGTCATATACCCGTACTTGTCCGGAATCGGGTCCGAACAGGCAAGCGCCGCCCGTTTCCCCATATCCGTCAGGGCGTAATACAAAGCGTAACCACTGCCAATGGTATCCCCATCCGGGTTTTTGTGCATTAAAATCAAGACATTGTCCTGCTGTTTTAAAAGCTCCGCCGCCTGTCTGGTATCCAGCTTCATGTTCCACACTCCTTGCTGCGTCCTGAAAAGCTAACATCCCGCTCAGGCGGGCGGGATGTTTTGAGTTTATTTATCCTCTAAATCCTCGATTATTCTGGCGATATGAGCACTTTGCTCAATGGAATTGTCCGGGATGAATTTAAGCTCCGGACACCGCCGCAGGTGCAGGCGGTTGGAAAGCTCATGCCGCATAAAGCCGCTGGCGCTGTCCAGTCCCTTGACAGCTTCTTTAGCGCGGGCAAGCCCCTCCATCGCGCTGATATAGACCTTGCAGTAGGACAAGTCGCCGGACAGGTCGGTTTTGACCACCGACAGCATACAGTCCTTCACCCGGGGGTCTTTCAGTTCCCGGATCAAAGCGCAGATCTCCCGCTTTAAGTCCTCTTCCATACGGGAATTGCGATAGCCTGCCATAACGGTTTCCCTTCTTTCTGCTCTCATTGGAGTTGCTGTTTTGCTATCAGGATTACCCTAAATTAGTCTTTATATTCCTCCATCACAAAGGACTCGAAAATATCGCCCTCTTTGATGTCGTTGAATTTTTCCAAACCGATGCCGCATTCGTACCCCTGGGCAACCTCTTTGACGTCGTCCTTAAACCGCTTTAAGGAGCTGATGGTGTCCTCGGTGATGACGATGCCGTCCCGCACCAGGCGAAGCTGGGCGTTGCGGGCCACCTTGCCTTCCAGCACATAGCAGCCGGCCACCGTGCCCACGTTGCTGATCTTGTACACCTGCCGGACTTCGGCGCGGCCAAGCTCCGCCTCCCGGTATTTGGGGGCGAGCATACCTTTCATGGCCTGTTTTACGTCGTCGATGGCGTCGTAGATAATCCGGTAGAGCCTAAGCTCAATGCCGCTGCGCTCCGCATGATCCCGGGCCACCGGGTCAGGCCGGACGTTAAAGCCGATGATGACGGCGCCGGAGGCCTCCGCTAACATCACGTCGGACTCGGAAACCGCACCCACCGCGCTGTGGATGACCCGCACCCGCACCTCATCATTGGTGAGTTTTTCCAAGGACTGCTTCACCGCTTCGGCGGAACCCTGCACGTCTGCCTTAACGATGATGGGAAGCTCTTTCATCTCCCCTTCTTCAATCTGGCTGAACAGGTTATCCAGCGTCACTTTATGGAACTGCTTAAACTGCTCTTCCTTCTGGCTCTGCTTGCGCTGCTCCACCAGCTCCCGGGCAAGGCGCTCGTTTTCCACGGCGTTGAATACATCGCCCGCCGCGGGGACTTCCGCCAGACCGGTGATCTCCACCGGCATGGAGGGGCCTGCCTTGTTGACCGTGCGGCCGTGATCGTCCGTCATGGCCCGCACGCGGCCCACCGTGGTACCCGCGATCAGCACGTCGCCGGTTTTCAAGGTCCCGTTTTGTACCAGCAAAGTCGCCACAGGGCCGCGGCCTTTATCAAGCTTCGCTTCCACCACGGTACCCTTGCCCATCCGGTTGGGGTTGGCTTTCAGTTCCAGCATATCGGCCACTAAAACCACCATCTCCAAAAGCTTGTCGATGCCCTCTCCGGTGTGGGCCGACACCGGGCAGCAGATGGTGTCGCCGCCCCACTCTTCCGGAACCAGCTCGTACTCGGTCAGCTCCTGCATCACCTTGTCCGGGTTGGCGGTGGGTTTATCCATCTTGTTGATGGCGATGATGATCTGCACGCCAGCGGCTTTGGCGTGGTTGATAGCCTCGATGGTCTGAGGCATGATACCGTCGTCGGCGGCTACCACGATAATGGCGATATCGGTGATGGAAGCACCTCTGGCGCGCATGGCGGTAAACGCCTCGTGGCCGGGGGTATCCAAAAAGGTGACCTGCTTATCCCCCACCCGCACACGATAGGCGCCGATGTGCTGGGTAATGCCGCCGGCCTCTCCCGCCGTCACGTTGGAGTGGCGGATCTTATCCAGCAGGGAGGTTTTTCCGTGGTCAACGTGACCCATGACCACTACCACAGGCGGACGCTCCTTAAGGTCTTTTTCGTCGTCGGCTTCCTCTTCAAACAGCCGCTCCTCGATGGTGACCGTCACCTCGTGCTCCACTTTGGCGCCTAACTCTTCCGCCACCAGGCAGGCTGTGTCAAAGTCGATCACTTCGTTTTGCGCCGCCATAACGCCCAAGCCGATCAGCTTTTTGATGACCTCGCCCACGTTTACCTTTAACCGCTGGGCCAGCTCGGACACCACGATCTCGTCGGGAATGGAGACTTTCAGCTGCTGTTTCCGGGCGCGCTCCAACGCCAAACGCTGGAGCTTTTGGGCCTCGGTTTCTTTTTTCACATACTGCTGGCGGCCGCGCTGCTGGGATTTCTGGTTGATTTTCTGCTTGCGGGCGCCGCCTTCCTTCATCCGGTTGGCGGGAGCGATCTGCTCATACCGCTCGTTGTATTTGTCCAGCTCCACATTGGAGGAACGGGTATCCACCCGGCGGAACGAGTCGTTTTCCCGGGTCACCTGGGTAACCGACGGGACATCCTCCATTTTGGGCTTTAACTCCAGCGTCTGCATTTTTGGATGAGGCTTGTGCTGTTTTTCCTTTTTGGGCTGGGGGCGCTGGGGCTGTGCTGCCGGCTGCGCCTTTTCCACTGCCTTGGCTGCCGGCTGTTCAGCAGGCTTTTTCTCCTGGGCCGGGGCTTTTGCAGGCTGCGCTTCTTTTGCTTTCTCCGGCTTTTCCGGCGCTTTGGGCGTGGCTGCCTTGGGCTCTTTTTCTGCCTTAGCCGGTTCCTTTTCCGCTTTGGGTTTAGGCGCTTCCTTTTTCTCCTCAGGGCGGGAAGCAAAGTATTCGTTAAAATCCTTCACCTGGTTTTGCGAGGTAAAATAGTCGAACACAATGTCCAGCTCCTCGTCGGTCAAGGCGGTCATATGTTTTTTCGGCGTATCGGAATATTTGGCGAGCAGGTCGATGATATCCTTGCTCGGTACATTCAGGTCTTTGGAAACCTCATGGACACGGTATTTTATGGTCATAAATTTGATTCCTCCTCATTCTCACGGACAGGATATAAGACGGCGGCCTGCTCTTCCTTTAAAAGCTCTGTGAGCTTTTTGGCGAAATTTTCCTGCTCGGTGCAGTAAATACCGGCCCGTCTTCCCAAACAAAACGCGAACTCGTCCAACGTGCGGGCCGCCTGGTAGCAGGGGATCTGCCCCTCCTGCGCCAAAAAGATGGCCTCCTTTTTTGTCCTGTCCGAAAGGTCGCTGGCGGTGATGATTAAAAGCGCCCTGCCGCACCGGACGGACTTTTTCACCGGGTCAAACCCGGCGATCAGCTGTCCTGCCCGCTTACAGATGCCCAGCATGGACAGCAGACGGTCATTCATTTTCCTCCAGCTCCTTTTCCATGCTCTCGTAAACTTCGTCCGGGATCTTCATGGAAAAGCTTCTTTCAATCCGGCGGTTTTTCCTCGCCAGACGCAGGCAGGCCGGATTTTTACATACATATGCGCCCCGTCCCGCTTTTTTGCCGGTCAGATCAAGGCTTACGTTCCCGTCCTTGTCCCTGACCACCCGCACCAGCTCTTTTTTCGGCTTGTTTTCGCCGCAGCCGGTACACATCCGCATGGGGATCTTTTTTGGTTTCAGCATCGAAAAAAGCATTCCTTTCCCGTTAGATTCCGGAACATCCCGTACAAACTTGTTTTACGACTCCTCGTCTTCCCCGTAAAAGCCGCTTTCCGGCCGGATATCGATCTTATAGCCGGTGAGCCGGGCGGCCAGCTTGGCGTTCTGGCCCTTGTTGCCAATGGCTAAGGAAAGCTGATGATCGGGTACGCGGACCTTGGCCTGACGGGCCTCGGGATCCACGATCTCCACGCTGACCACATCGGCGGGGGCCAGCGCCCGTTTAATAAACTCCGCCGGATCGTCGCTGTATTTGACGATGTCGATCTTTTCGCCCTTTAATTCGTTGACGATGTTGGCCACCCGGGTGCCCTTGGGGCCGATGCAGGCGCCCACAGCGTCCACGTTTTCATCCTTGGCCCACACCGCCATCTTGGAGCGGGAGCCCGCTTCCCGGGAGATGGATTTCACCTCTACCGTGCCGTCAAAGATCTCGGGGACCTCCATTTCAAACAGGCGCTTGACTAAATCCTTGTGGGTACGGCTGATTTTCAGGGTGCACCGGCGCTCACCGGTGACCACATCCACCACATACACCTTGATTTTATCTCCTTCCACCAGCTCTTCGCCGGGGATCTGCTCGTTTTTAAACAGCAGCACTTCGTTTTTGTCAATCTCCACCGTGGCGTTGCCGGTCGTAGGCTCCACCTTTTGGACGGTGGCGGTAATCACCTCGTGGAGCTTGGAGTTAAACTGCTCCAGCATCTGGCCCCGCTCCGCTTCCCGGATGCCCTGCCGGATTACATGCTTGGCAGTCTGCGCCGCGATGCGGCCGAACTGCTTGGTCTCCAGCTTGATCTCCACCGGAGCGCCTACCCGCGCCCGCTTGGAATAGGTCTGGGCTTCGTCCAGGGTGATCTCATTGGCGGGGTCTTCCACCTCGTCCACCACCATCTTATTGATAGACACTTTAAACTTCCGGGTTTCGGGGTCGATCTCCACATTGACCGCTTCCACACCGCCGTAATCCCTGCGCACGGCGATGCCGATGGCCGTCTGGATCTTTTCCAGCAGGTAGTCGGCGGGGATGCCCTTTTCCTTCTCCAAAAGCTGCAATGCGTCAAAAAACTCGTTATTCATTTTTCCAATTCCTCCATTCGTCGTACCGCCCGGCAGTCCCTTTTCAGACGGGCATAAAAATCAAAAATCCAATCCAATATCGCTGTCGTCGTCCAGTTTGACAAACGCGCAGTCGTTTTCCGAAAACGTTAAGGGCTCGCCGTCCTCCGCCAGACGGATCACACCGTCCTCATAGCCTTCCAGCACACCGGCAAAATCCCGGCGTCCGGATGCGTCCGGGCGGATCAAACGGAGTTTTACCCCCCTGCCCATCGCATAGGAAAAATGGGCGGGCTTTCTAAGCTCCCTTCCCAGGCCGGGAGAGGATACCTCCAGATAATAGCTTTGCTCAATGGGATCCGCCTCATCCAAAATCGGGTCCAGTTGGCGGCTGACCGCTTCGCAGCCGTCAATGGTCACGCCTTCCTCCCGGTCGATAAAGATCCGCAAAAACCAGCCGGCGCCTTCCTTTTCAAAGCGCACGTCCCACAGGATGAGGCCCAGGCTCTCTACCACCGGCTGGGCCAGCGCCTGCACTCTTGACACGGTAGGGCTATCTTTTTTTGCCAAAAGAACACCTCCAACATAAAGGAAAGACTGGGATGTTTCCCAGTCTTTCCAACTCCTACTATACATACTATGGTTTAGTATACCACGGCTTTGGGCCGTTTGCAAGGGGTTTCACCTAAAAAATACGGATTTTTCCCCATTTTTTTACTGTTCCATCTGCTTGCCCAAAAAGCTCGCCGCCGCCTGAATCAGCTTAACCTGCGCTTCGGTAGGATGGGTATCCTCGTCGGAGGACACAAACATCACCGATCCGCACACGTCTCCCGACGAAATAATGGGGGAGCACACCACCGCGTGGCGGTCGATCCCCTCCACCGGGCGGATCTCAGGGCCCTCTTTATCCTGCACCACGTTTTTCCGGGACTCCATAATATCCTCCAGCGAATGGGATACCCGCCGCTCCAAAAGCTCCTTTTTAGGGGCGCCGGACACCGCGATCACATGATCCCGGTCGCACACCACCGTGGGCAGCCCGCCGGTTTTATGGAGCACATCGGCATACTGGGCCGCAAAGGATGACAGTTCCCCGATGGGGGAGTATTTTTTAAAGATCACTTCCCCATCGTTATTGGTGTAAATCTCCAAAGGGTCCCCCTCGCGGATGCGCATGGTCCTTCTGATTTCTTTCGGTATGACAACTCGACCAAGATCGTCGATTCTTCTTACAATTCCCGTTGCTTTCATCGCCGTTTTTCCTCCCAAACAAATTCAAATTTGTATCAATAAGCATTTCTGCGTTTATTTGAATCTAGTATCTGTTAAATCGTAGGGATTATACATAATATTTCTTTGTCAGAAAATGTTTTGATTCCTCGTTTTTGGCCGGTAACGGGGGATAAAAACAGCGATATTCCGTATATTTTGTTATATTTTATCCTATTTGTATAATAGCATCACCTAAATACAGCCCCTTCCCCACGGGAAGGGGCTGTATTTTTCCTGCGAAGGATATTGACCGGTCGCCCTACCGGTTGGCCTTTAATTTCGCAAACAGCTTGGTGTTGGAGGACTTGACATTAGAGATCATCTTGCCCTCCCAGTAAGCGAGGGTGGCGTTTTTCATCTTAAAGGGGACAAGCATCAGCTTCATGGTGGTGGAATTAGGCTTTGCCACCTTTAAAGCCTCCTGGGCCCGCTCGCTGCAGATCATCTTTTTGATCGCCGCTTTTTTCTCCTTGGTGGGCAGTGTGCAGGCCTTGTTGGTTACGTTTTCCACACAGCCCACCACCCGCTCGATATACCGGCGGCTTAGCATTTCCCGGCTGCCCTCGTTGTCCACGCCCCAATAGCGGTACAAATCCAGTAGCCAGCCGTGCTCTTCCTCACGCTTGTCGTACATGTCGCTGCGGTATTTGGCGGTTTCGCTGTCCGCCCGGGCGCGGATAAAGTGGTAATATTTTTCCTCCATCACCACGACCCGCTCCACATCCCGGATCACGTCCAGATTAAAGGGGAAATCGTCCCAGAAGGTCTTTTTAAACCGGATGTTGTTGTCTAAGATATACGAGGCCAAAAACAGCTTGTTCCAGGGGGTGTACAACAGGTTTTTGTCAAACAGCCGGTAGGCTTGCTCCCTAAACTCCTGCTGGGAAGAAAACACCTGGGAGGGCTGAGTCTGCTCCTGGGTATAATATTCGGTGTCCGAATAATAGGTGTCGATATAAAAGCCGGCCACCACCAGCTGAGCGTCATGCTCCTTGGCCGTTTTGTACATCTCCTCGAACATGGTGGGCTCCGCCCAGTCGTCCGAGTCCACAAAGTAAAAATACTCGCCCCTGGCCACCTCGATGGCCCGGTTGCGGGCGTCCGGCGCGCCGCCGTTTTCCTTGTGGATCACCTTTACCCGGCTGTCCTTTTTGGCGTACTCGTCGCAGATCTTGCCGCTGTTATCCGGGGAGCCGTCGTCCACGGCGATCAGCTCAAAATCCGGCATCGTCTGGGCCAGCAAGCTCTCGATACACTTTCCCACATATTTTTCCACGTTGTAGACCGGCATAATCGCCGAGATTTTGATATCGCTCATTCTGCCAACTCGCTTTCTGCCAGGCTTAATGCCGCTTCGATGCACTTATCCATATCATAGTATTTATACTGCCCCAAACGCCCGCCGAAGATCACGTTGCCCTCCTGCTCGGCCAGCTTGTGATATTCCTCATACAGGCGGTTGTTTTCCTCGTCGTTGATGGGATAATAAGGCTCCATCCCCTCTTCCCAGTCCGCGGGATATTCTTTGGTAATCACCGTTTTTGGCTGCTCGCCGAAGGCAAAGTGCTTATGCTCGATAATCCGGGTGTAGGGGATCTCCCGCTCGGTGTAGTTGACCACCGCCACGCCCTGATGGTTTTCCTCATCCAGCACTTCGGTTTCAAACCGCAGGCTCCGGTAGCCCAGCTTCCCTAAGCAGTAGTGGAAATATCCATCGATGGTGCCGGTGTAAATGCAGGTGTCCGCCAAAGCCAGATACTCCTCTTTGGCCTCCAAAAAGTCGGTATTAAGCCGCACCTCGCAGCCGGCTAAGAGCTTTTCGATCAGCGCGGTATAGCCTTCCTCCGGGATGCCCTGATAGCGGTCGTTAAAATAGTTGTTGTCATACCGGTACCGCACCGGCAGGCGCTTGATGATAAAGGGCGGCAGGTCCTTGCAGTCCCGCCCCCACTGTTTTTCGGTGTAGCCTTTAATAAGCTTTGTATAGATCTCCCGGCCAACCAGGCTGATGGCCTGCTCCTCCAGATTCTTAGGCTCGCCTTTGATCTCGGCCCGCTGGCGGGCGATCTCCGCCTTAGCCTCAGCGGGGGTGGAGATGTGGAACATCTTGGAGAAAGTGTTCATATTAAAGGGCATGTTATACATCTCCCCCTTGTAGTTGGCCACCGGGGAATTGATAAAATTATTAAACCGGCACAACCCGTTGACATAGTCCCACACCTTTTGGTTGCTGGTGTGGAAAATGTGAGCGCCGTACTGATGGACGGTGATCCCCTCCACCTCGCTGCAATAGATGTTGCCGCCGATATGATTTCTTTTTTCCAAAATGAGGCACTTTTTGCCCTTCTTCATCGCTTCGTGGGCGAAAACGGCGCCGTAAAGGCCGCTGCCCACGATCAAATAATCATACTGTTTCATGGCCGTCTCCTTTACTTCAGCATATCCCACTGAAGGATGGTGTCCTCCGCCAGGTCGGCTGCCGCCGTTTTCCCCACGACGTTTTGCATCTCGCTGGGAGAGATCCCGCTGGCCGGCCGCTTAAAGGTGAGCATCTCTTCGGTAATCACCGTCCCCGCGGGGACGGCTTTCGCCGTCACCAAAGAGCGCCGGGCGTTTTTCCGGGCCGCCGCTTCGCTGTCCAGGCAGGCAAGATCATAACTGCCCCGGATCTTCTGGATAAACGCCACGCCCTCTAAAATCTCCCGGGCGTCGTCGGGATCCATCGCGTGGTAGTGGTCGTTGCCCTTGAGGGTCTTGTTAAGAGTATAGTGTTTTTCCAGCACGATACCGCCCAGGGAACAGGCGGTTTTCTGCACGTCCGCGCCGGGCAGGGGCTTGGTGTGGTCGGAATAGCCGATGATCGCGTCGGGGAACTGCTCTTTTAAAGTGACGATTTTGTTTAAGTTCGCGTGCTCATAAGGGGTGGGATATTCCAGCACGCAGTGGAGCAAAATCAACGGCTGGTCGTTATAGGCGCGGATGGTCTGCACTGCCCGTTCAATCTCATCCAGATTGGAAGCGCCCACCGACAGCATCACCGGCTTACCCTTTTTCGCCATATATTCAATAAACGGCAGGTTGCTTAAATCGGAGGAGGAGATTTTGTAGATGTTCATCAGCTCTTCCAGATAATCCGCCGACTCCACGTCAAAGGGGGTGGATAAAAACTCGATGCCGATTTCCTCGCAGTAAGTGGCGAGCTCCCGGTACTCGGGCTCCCCAAAGGCGTCGAATTTTTTAAACAGTTCATACTGGGAGGCGGTAGCTTCCTCCGACCGGTCCCAGTAGGAGGGAGAGTCCTTGGCCGCCAGCGTTTCGGCTTTATAGGTCTGGAACTTGACGGCGTGGATGCCCGCTTCTTTGGCCTTTTTGACCATCAGTTTGGCGGCCTCCATGTTGCTGATCCCCAAATCCGTGGCGATATCGTAATAATTGACGCCGGCCTCCGCGATCAGCACATATTCCCGGCGGCTCAAGCGGTCCATAATGGTATTTATCATCATTATTCCCCCAACAAAATCTTTTTAATCCGTTTGATTCCGGATTTTAGGTCATGCTGCTGCATCAGGCGGCTCATATCCTTGCGGATCTCATAGGTGGAGCGAAGCCATTCAAAGGTTTTTTCAATGGTGTCGTCGTGCACTTCACTCCCCAGGCCCAGGTTTAAAAAGCCGTTTTGCATCTGGGCAAAGGTGTGAAGCTGCTCCCGGCTGTTCTGGGCCAGCACAATGGAGGGGACCCCCATGCTGGCAAGCTCAAACACCGTGCGCCCCTGGGAGGTAAATGCCATATCCGCCTGCTTCATCAGGTCGGTCACCCGTTTGACCTCCTGATAGACCCGGATATTTTTGGCGTCCACGATTCCGTGGGCGGCGCAGTCGTAAGAAACCCCGGCCACAAAGGTAAAGGTGAGGTCCGGGACATCCGCATATTTTTGCGCCAGCCGGTAGACCCGCTGGGTCAGGTTGGAAGGGTCGGTGCCCCCGAACATGACGAACACGTTGGATACCTTCTCCCGGATGGCGATCGGGTCGGTCAGGACGAACTCGTCCCGCAGGACGATGTATTTTTCCCCGCTGTACTGGTTTTCCCGGGTATCCGGGGTTTCATAAAGGGCGTTGATGGTGGCGTCCGCCAAAGCCGCCCCCTCCCCCAGATCCTCAAAGGTCACCACCCGGGGGGCCAGGGTCTTTAACGTTTGGATGTACTCTTTGGAGGTGTCCAGGCAGTCGTTGACGATCACGTCCGGCTTTTCCTCTTTAAGGACCTCAAAGAATTCCTCATCCCGGGCGATGGTCCGGCAGGGGAAAAAGCTCGCCTTGATCTTTTCGAGCCCCGGCGTGCGGTCGCCCCGGGTGACAAACAGCACCTCGTGGCCCATCAGGCTGTAGGCAAGGGTCAGGCAGCGGTAAACGTGCCCCATCCCCAGCTCTTTATACCCGTCGCAGCGGAACACCACCTTTTTCTGCTTGAGCTGGCTTTCGCAGACGATCCAGTCATTGACGGTGTCGATGTCGGTGGCCTCCCGCTCGGGGATTTCGTAAACCGAGATTTTTTTGCCCATCCGGCTGTTTTGGGTAACAAACTCCCGCTTGGTGATAAAAAACGCGCCGGCCTCCTGATAATGGGGCGGAAGCTGCTGCCGGTTTAGACGCTTTTCATAAAGGGGGTAATACCCGTTTTCGTTTTTGGACCAGGCCAAGTGCGGCGCGTTGGTAGCGCTGATATAGGTGTCCGCATCGTCCTCCAAAAACCGGTCCAGCGCGCCGCTTAACGTCTCGGGGGACAATAGGGGCGAAGTAGCCTGGAGGGTGATGACTACGTCATACCGGCAGCCGTTTTTGGCCTCCATTTTTAACACCGCGTCATAGATCACCGGGTCCAGCGTCACCGCGTCGGCGGAGAGCTCCTCTCCCCGCAGCACCACCGGCACGCCATAGTGTCCCGCCAGGGCGGTGATCTCCTCGTCGTCGGTGGAAACCGCCACATCGGTGATCCTTTCACACTCCTTGGCGTGCTGGATGGCGTAGGCGATCAGCGGCTTGCCGTTCATCAGCCGCACATTTTTGCGGGGGATTCCCTTAGACCCGCCCCGCGCCGGGATAATTGCCAATACTTTCATTATGTGTCGCCTCTTTATCAGAATATCGTTTTCTGTTTAATGACCTTTGTCAGCAGCAGGACGGCCAGCACCGCGAAAATCCCCCAGCGCAGCCACGCAAAGTCCTGGATCAGATAAAACAGGCCTGTTCCCGCCACGGCGATCGCCGTATACAGGTGGATCGTTTTAAATCCCTTGTAGTGGTATTCTTCCGGGATAACGAAATGGGCGAGAATCGAATGGAAAATATACAAACAGACATAGGAAGCACAGGTGGCCACCGCAGCGCCGATCATTCCAAATAAATTGATGAACACCCAGTTTAAGCCGATGTTTACCACTGCGCAGGCACAGGTGCCAAAGGCGATAAGCTTTGTCTGCTTGAGATAAAACTCGAAGTTGACCGGGAAGGTGTACAAAAACACAAAATAAACGCCCAGCACCAAAAGGGGAATAATCTGGATGCTGCCCCAGAACTCCTCATTTGCAAACACCTTGACAACCTCCGGCATGGCCATCATAAAGCCCATCGTCAGGCAGGTAAACAAAAACAGGTAATTTCTGGTCTTGCGGAACAGCGTGTCCATATCGCCCTTTTTTATATCGTCATGATAAAACGGCACCCAGGTGGTGTTTAAAGCGTTCCAGATAATCGACATGACGTTGGCAAAGGAAACAGCAAAGCCGTAAATACCCGCCGCATTTCCATCGATCATCTTTTGGATCATGATCTTGTCGCTTTGATGCAGGATAGTGTTGGCCAGCGCGTGGAACACCAGCGGCAGGCAGATGGCCAGGCAGAACTTCCAATCCGTTTTGTTGAAAAAGCTGCGGCCCTTAAACAGAAAATATAAAATCAGCGGCACGCCCAATAAGATGTTGGGGACCACATGGCCGGCGATATAGGTCAGATAGGTAGGCGCAGTCGGGAACAGTACGCAGATGAACAACAAAGACAACCCTACGCTTAAAACCGACACGCTGATGGAAACGGCAAAATTTAAGTTGGACTGTTTATCGTAGGCAAACTTTTGTACAGCAAAATTGACGCCGAACATTCCCACTGTATGCAAAGGCATGATGATAAGCAGCAGCGTGGGAAGCTCCGCAAAAGAGGAAAGAGGCTGTATCAGTGCCAACGTGAGGACAGTCAACACCGCGGAGACCATCAGAGAGATCATCACCGCGTTAGAAAACAGCTTATCCCGCTCTTTCCCGCTGTAATACACGCTGGAGGGGGCGATCGCCCCAAACGTCTGCACACTCATAAAAATTAAAAGGATGCTTTGGAAGGAGCTATAGATGGTATATACGCCGTAGTTGTCCGTACCCAGCAAGCGGGTAAAAATCGGCATGGTGAAAAAGCTGATGCCGTTCATGATGATCGGCCCGAGCATATTGAAAAATACAACCGTATTCAGTTTGCGTGAAGCTTGCTTTTGTTTCATACAGCACCCTGCTTTACTCAATAGAATCTAAAAAGCGGCAAAATTCCTTAACGCTTGTTAACAAAAGACCTAACGGCTGTTTCCCGCACTCTGCCGTCAGCCGCTCGTTTGATCGAGGGATGAGCCTGTCCTGTTTGCCGCAATTTTCTCTTCTAAAGACCCAAAAAGTACTCTTCCATCTGTTTGGCCTGGGTGTGGATATCGTAATCAGACCCCCGCAAATGGTCCACATTATCTCTTCGCTCAAGCCCTTTATATGCGAGGAGTTTTTCTGCCCACTCCTTAGGCGGGAGGGAAAGGGATAAAAAGAAAAAGTCATCTGTTACCTTAGCTGCATCTGGTACGGCTTCAACAGAAGTAAAACTAGGGAGGCCGGCCGCCTGTGACTCAATCAACGTAACAGGAAGCCCCTCAAACAGGCTGGGCAGCAAAAACACATCCATCCCGGTGAACAGACGGCTGACATCGCTGCGCATCCCGGTCATCCGGACGTTTTGCTCCATGTTTAAATCCTTGATTTTCTGCTCCACCTTCTGGCGGTCTTCCCCGTCGCCCACTAAAAGCAAAAGAGCGTCCGGCTGTTTTTTCAGGACTTCTTTAAAAATATCCAGCAAAAACAAGGTGTTTTTCTGGGCGCAAAGCCTGCCCACATGCCCTACCACAAAAGCGTCACCCAGGGAAAACTCCCGGCGGACATCCTCCCGCAGGGCAGGGGAAAAGGCAAATGCCTCAAGATCAATGGCGTTGTTGACGATAAGGGTATCCTGTCTATGCTCGTCTCCAAACATAAACACCGCCGCTTCCTCGGAACAGGCCAGACGCTTGTCGGTGACAAAGTTTAAAAGAGGCCTGAGCTTTTCGTGGCGGGAGAGATTCCCCACCGAGTTATTATGGCTGTGAACCACTGCGCATACGCCTTTGAGCCCGTACACGCTGGCTACCGAAAACACCGCCGAAGCGGACAGAATATTAAAATAAACCGTTTTGTATCCGTTTTGTTTCACCACCCGGCGCAGCGCCTTCATATGGCTTAAAAGCCCGTCCCGCCGGGAGGGGATGAAATAAATCTTCCCGCCCATCTTTTCGATTTCGTCCCGGTAGGCAACGTCGGGACAGTCCACCACAAAATCGAACATCAGGCGGCTGCGGTCAAAATGGGAGAAATAGTTCATCACACAGGATTCCATGCCGCCGCGGTTTTGGGTCATGCCGTATACTAATACCCGTTTCATATACTCCCCCTATTTCGACTTGACGGCGTCAAACAAACGCCCTTTTCCCTGCCGCAAAGAATGGGTCATGGAAGAAAGAAGATAGATAAGCGGCGTCCATTTTGTCTTCATAACCGTGTTTACAATCCGAACCGCCCGAGAGCCGCCGCCCGCATAGCGAAGCGCTTCTTTGGTATCCGGATCCTGCAAGGCGGCTTTGATATGCCGGTACCGCTCTTTTTTAGGGATATTTCCCTCTTTGGCAAAATCATTGGAGGTCGCCCACATCAGGTGTTTTATATGGGTGTTGGCGCAAAGGCGGCGCTGTTCCTCCCCGTAGACGCCCGCGCTTTCAAGTAGTTCCTTCATCGCCCGGTAGCGTTCGCCCACCAGTTCATAAACACCCTGATGGAAAGGGAGCCCCGTCAAGGTCTCCCGATGGGTTTTTGCATAATGATAAAAGCTTTTTCCCACCACCGACAGGCTTTTCACATGGCGGAACAGCTCCACATAAAAAAAGTAATCCTCGCTGTGGCGGCGGTCGGAAAAACGCACGCCGCTTTGCTTGATAAGGCTTGTCCGGCACAGTTTGTTCCAGGCAAAAGAAAAGACCTTTTGCTCGTCTAAGCTGCTCACTGCTTCCACCGCCTGCTTATGGGTAGGATAGACTCCCGGAACAGGGGTGACGGTGACCGTGTGGTCTAAAGTCCCGTCCTCGTTGTAAAAATCCTGAAAATAACCGAACAAAACAATATCAGACTGGTCGTCCCTGGCCGTCTGATACAATACCTGCAAACTGTCCTTTTCCAGCTGATCGTCGCTGTCGGCAAACAAAAGATACTCCCCTGCCGCATGCTCGATCCCCCGGTTGCGGGCAGCTCCCGGCCCGGCGTTTTCCTGCCGCAGCACTGTATAGGGAAGCCCGCTGTCCTTCATGAGCTCCTCCGCCACCTGGGCGGAGTTGTCCCGGGAGCCGTCGTCCACAAAGACGACCTCAAACTCCCGATAGGTCTGCTGTTTTAAGCTGTTTATCATCAAATGAACGCAATCCGCACAGTTATAAAGCGGAATAATAACGCTGATTCCAACTTCCATGTTTGATCTCCCGTACCGAAAATGCCTAGCGTTTTTGTCTTTCCCGGCCCTTTAGCCGCTGTTTTGGAGATTTCGATCCCAATATTCAATATTCCTAATATTCCCGGAAAAAAATTACTGTGAGTTATTGTATCATATCTTGATTAATTTTTCAACTTCTCTTGTTTTAGCGGCTGTCCGGCAGGCTGCTTTACTGATCGGATGATTCCCCCTTCTTTTACGCTTCTCTCTTAGTATGCCTGAAACAACCCTCTTTTTTCGTGTTTGTATCACAAAGTGTTTTTTCGCTAAGAGAGCGCATATTCATAAAAGAAGGCAGAGGCCATCCGGCCACGTCGGGATTTTCCCTTTTTATGCCTTGTCCGGCTGCTTGGTCAGGCCGCCTTCCTTGCGGGCCAAAAACAAGGCGGTCAGCGCCGCTGCCCACTGAAAGGGCAGCAGCAAAAGCGCCCTGTAAAAATCCGCCACCCAGGCGGTATTGTCCTCAAAAAACAGGCTGTTAACTGCTTTTAGAGCGAACCCGATAACCAAAAACGCCCCGATTCCCGCGGCGGCGGCCAGCAAAAAGCCGGTGACCTCCTGGCGGCCGGCGGTTTTATGCGCCGCCAAATATGCGGCCAGCGCACCGGCGCACCAGATCACCGCCACCGGCACCGGCTGCATTTGTCCCAAAAGCTCCAGCCGTAGGAAATCGACGGGAGAAAAAAACGCCGTGTGGGTGGTCAGCACCGTCCACAGCAAGGGAGCAAAAAAGCAAAACGCCTGCCCAGCGGGAATACACAGCATAAGCGGCAGGCACTTTTTAAAGGTCAGCTGGCGGGCACCTATAAAAAGCAAAACAATCCCCGCCGCCCCGGCGATAAAGGTTCCGCTCTGGCGCAAAACCGCCCGCAGGGTAATGGGGACGCCGTGGCGCTGGGCCTCATTGGCCGCCTGGCTGATAATCTCCTGCAAGCTGCCCTGCTGTTTGGAAGAGGGGATTAGTTCGCTTACCAGCTCCCCCAGCAAAGGCAGGCATCCGCACAAAAGCACCGCCGCCAGAATCATCCACCGGTATGTTTTTAAGGACAAAGCTTCTCCCTCCTTGTCATCATTTTGTTTCATTATAATATACTGCCCCGCCGTTGTACAGCCGCCGCTTGTGATTTTTCGTTGCTTTTCCCTGATTTTCCGCTATAATAAAAAGAGTACCCTTTTAGGGCTCGCTGCTATTGCAAGCGGAAAATAGCAACAGTATGTACATTCAAAAGGCTTTATAAACGGAGGCTTACAAGATGGATCAGCGCCAGCAAAAAGCACAGGACCTGTTTTTTATGGGATATAATTGCAGCCAGTCGGTGGCCGCCGCTTTTGACGATATCACCGGATATTCGCAGCTCACCCTGCTGCGGCTGTCCGCGTCTTTCGGCGGGGGCTTCGGCCGCCTGCGGGAGCTGTGCGGGGCGCTGTCGGGAGCAGGCTTAATACTGGGGATTTTATACTCTTCCGGCGACCCATCGCCGGAAGAAAAGGAAGGGCAGTATGCCCGCGTTCAGGAGATCGCGAAAAAATTTGAAAAAATGCACGGCACGCTCATCTGCCGGGAGCTTTTAGCCGCCAAGGTGGCCGTCACCGACCATCCCACGCCGGATCCCCGCACCCCGGAGTATTATCAAAACCGCCCCTGTCCCCAGCTGATTGCCGACGCCGTGCTTTTATTAGAACAATATATCGCCGAACATCCCCCAAAAAACATCTCCCCCAAAGAAAATTCCCATAAGGAGGAATCTGTGTGACCAAACTCCTTATCCGCCTGTTTATTAAAAACAGCGATGATGTAAAAAGCGAAAAGGTCCGCGGCGCTTATGGAAAGCTCGCCAGCGTAGTGGGCATTGTCTCCAACTTTTTTCTGTTCGCCATTAAAATGCTGGCAGGACTTCTTTTCCACAGCATCTCGATTTCCGCCGATGCAGTCAACAACCTGTCTGACGCAAGTTCCTCGGTGATTACCCTGGCGGGATTTAAGCTGGCCGAACGCCCCGCCGACGAGCAGCATCCTTATGGCCACGCCCGGTATGAATATATCTCCGGGCTTGTTGTGTCGTTTTTTATCCTGCTTTTGGGGGTTGAACTGATTAAAACTTCCTTTGACAAGATCCTGCACCCGGAGGAAGTGGTTTTCAGCTGGCTGTCGGTGGCGGTGCTCCTTGTCTCCATCCTGCTCAAGCTGTGGCAAAGTGTATTTAACAAAACCCTGGGAAAAATCATCCATTCTACCGCTTTGGAGGCCACCTCGGCGGACAGCCGCAACGACGTGATCTCCACCTCCGCTGTCCTGCTGGCCACCCTGATCGCCCATTTCACTGGGCTCAATCTGGACGGCTATATGGGCCTTGCCGTAGCAGTGTTTATATTGGTCTCCGGCATCCAGCTGGTGCGGGAAACCCTTAACCCCCTGCTGGGCGCGGCGCCGGACAACGAGCTGGTGGATAAGATCCAGCAAAAGATCATGTCCTATGACGGGGTGCTGGGGCTTCATGACCTGGTGATCCACAACTACGGGCCGGAGCGCTGTTTTGCCACGGTGCACATTGAGGTTTCCGCCAAAGAAGACATCTTAAAAAGCCATGATATGATTGACAACATTGAACGGGACTTTTTCACCGATTTAAATATCCACCTGGTGGGGCATCTGGACCCCATCGTCACCGACGATGAAAAAACAAACGCCCTGCTTTCTCAGACCAAAAAAGCCCTGAAGGAAATCGACCCCAATCTAACCATGCACGATTTCCGCATCGTATCCGGACACACTCACACCAATTTGATCTTCGACGTGGTGGTCCCTCCCCGGTATCCGATGACCGACAACGAGCTTCGGCAGAAAATTGCCGAAAAGATAGCCGCGTTTCCGGATGGAGACACCTACTACGGCGTCATTACCATTGACCGCAGCTATGTTTCCACCACCAACCGGAACGAATAGGGTGTTGGCGATATAAAAAATAAAGGATATGCAGTGTGAATTTTTTGCACTGCATATCCTTTTTAAACGCCCAAGGGCTGGTGAACTTATCATTCGCCGGCCCCTGGGGTTTCAAGGAGGATATTATGCCGGCAGATAACACACCGGCATTCTCTAAGGTTAAAAGCGGCGTTAATGCCGCTGGGGTTGGCATCAGACGCGCCGTTACCGGCGTTCTTTTTGCTCTCTTAATCGTTGCAATCGTTTCTCCGTCGTCATCAGGCCCTGTTCGTACCGCTCGATTTTCGTGTTCAAGCGGTCTAATGAGGCCTGCATATCCTCCATCCGGCTCATTAGCTGATCCCGCTGCTCTTTTAGCAGGGCTTTACGCGCTTCAATCGTGCTGTCGCCCTGCTGGAACAGGGCAACGTATTCGATCAGCGCTTCGATCTGCACGCCGGATTTGCGCATACACTTCATCAGTTCGATCCAGGCGCAGGATTCCTCGTCATAATCGCGGATCCCGCCGCTGGTTCTGGGCACGGGTGGGATCAGGCCGATCCTCTCGTAATACCGAAGGGTGTCGGCGGAGACATCGTACTTTTTGCATACCTGTGCAATGGTCATGTTCAAAACTCCTTCACTGCCCAGGATAACGGCGCTCTCCCCGGAAATCTCTTCCCGGAGGAGCGCATTTTTCAGCGCAGTTTGCCGTAATCACTGTCGCTTACCGGTTCCAGCCACTCATTGGAGGCTCCATCCGCCGGCACTTCCACCGCCAGATGCGAAAACCAGCTGTCCGGCGCCGCGCCGTGCCAGTGTTTTACTTCCGGCGGGATATTGACCACATCGCCGGGACAAAGCTCCCTTGCGGGCTTACCCCATTCCTGATAATAGCCTCGTCCGCCGGTGACCAGTAAAACCTGTCCACCCTTGTGATGGATATGCCAGTTATTACGGCAGCCGGGCTCGAAAGTCACGTTCCCGATCCCGATTCTTTCGGTGGTGAGCATACTAAGGTAGCTCTGCCCAATAAAATACTGAGCAAACGCCTCGTTTTTCTCGCCGGTGGGAAACACGGCTCCCGGGCCCAGACTGCTCTCTCGATCCATGGCAATTCCTCCTTCTGAGTTTATTTGAGGTGACCGTGACAAGCCGGCACAAAGGACTCCCGTTTCCGCGTTCATCCGCCTGCGAAGTGGTTCGGCCCTCCTTTGACAGAGGCATCGCCGGTGTGCAGCCGGCACGCTCCCTCATCCACTTATAAGATAGCACCTGGAGTTAGCTCCATGTCAAGGGTTATCTGTATCTATTCTGTATACATTTTGTGAACAATGGTGGAAAGTTATCGGCAAAATAAACATAAAAGCAGGGAGGGGTTTTTATCCGTTCCCTGCTTTAAATTACCACAAACTTTCGGTTAAGCGCTTGCATTGTCCAGACCGGCGATATGCGCGGCGGTTTGGACTTACAGCAAATCCCGCAATCACGGGATTTGCCATGGGGGAATGCAATCGACTTTGTCGAAAAGCGCAAACAGGGAACGGCATTAGCCAACGCCAGATAAGGAAGTTTTTATGTAGGGGTACGGTGTAACTCAGTAAAATGGGTTGCACCGTATTCTTTTGTTATGCTACAAAGCGGAAGTCCTGCGGGTTTTCCCGTATTTCCTTCATCA
>CALXBH010000030.1 GCA_944386475.1 uncultured Clostridia bacterium
GGAATTGTCCGTTTTCAACAGAGCAGCGATCAGGCCGTCCCGCGCATCCGCCGGGGCATGGTAGTAGATCTCACAGGGCCAGAACACCTCTGCGGCCAGTGCCGCCCGCTGAATCTCCGGGGTGATAGCGTCCCGGTAGGAGAGCAGATTCCAGAAGTCGGTGAGCTCCGGATCCTCCATATCACCCAGCCGCCGGATGTTCTGGATCAGGGCCTCCTGCTTTTCTTTGACTTGTTTCGGTGTCCAGGTTAATACGTCCTTTCGCTCCTGCTCGGACTTGCATTTCCAGCACAGTCCGTCATAGCCCAAGGGGATCCCGCAGCCAGGGCAGATGTATTTCAGACTCATATTCTCGGTCTCCTTTCAGAAGATAACAAAAACGCCCTGAGTCCTCCTGTCAAACGGACAGGCTGACGCAAGGCGCGAAAAAGTACAGCGACAAGAAACCGTATTTTTTCCATGCAGTCCCTATCGCAAGCAGATCTATATACACAAACCATCGCTATACAATCTATTTTTTTATTTGTCATGGACTTTATACTCTAAAGCATTACCGCAGAGTTTTCCCTCTCATTTTTCAAACAGATTTTAATACATAATTAATAAAAAAATAATCTTATTTGGAAATTTATTATATCATAATAGATCAAGTCTTTCAATCTGTTTGATGTATTAATTTATAAAAAATTAGTTAAAACTGAGCCGCAGAATAAAACGAACCATGCGATCATCATTAGGTGAGAATTTTTTCAAATAATATCGATTCGAAGTCGCACTGCCATTTTTACGGAAGCGCGGCTCTTTTCGTATCAGTCCGGCTTTCTCTAAATCTTTCACTGCTCGCTTAACTGTGCTGCGGGACACCAAATTCGCAAGAATAAACGGTTCTTCTAGACTGTCTATGATTTATATCGCATACCATATACCTTTATACAAAATACCAGAGATATTTGGCTGCGGGATTTCATGCCGGTGAAAAGCAAAAATGGGACGTATATTTCTTTCCGCTATGAGCCGTCCTATTTGAAAGCATACCCCCACCTGCAAACCGACTATTTCCGGGATATTGTCCCGCAGTCTCCCTTTCCGGTTACATATTCCACCATCAATCTGGACGGCGGGAACGTGGTCTTTTCCCTTCCAAATCCAAGGCGATCCTCAGTGACCGGATATTTGCAGAAAATCCTTCCTACGCGAAAGCCGCGCTAGTCCAAGAACTGGAACGGCTATTGGAAGCACAGGTCATCATGATTCCGTCGCTGAAAAGCGACATGACCGGCCATGCCGACGGCATGGTGAGGTTT
Organism: uncultured Clostridia bacterium; assembly: GCA_944386475.1. GTDB lineage: Bacteria > Bacillota > Clostridia > Oscillospirales > Ruminococcaceae > Metaruminococcus. The sequence goes on from CALXBH010000030.1 coordinate 1,305, forward strand.
GTAGACGAAAACACGGCAATCGGCAATCGCGTCCAGGCGAAGAACGGGTTGGAGCAGCGGATCCGGGCCGTTTTAAGCGAACATGGAATCGATACGGTAGACTTCCCCTATTATTCGTCACCGAAGGGCAGCGCCGCCGGGTGCTATCTCAACTTTCTGGAAACGGAAAGCCATATTCTTCTGCCCGTTTTCGGCCATCCCATGGATCGTGATGCCGTTCGGGAAGCCACACGCCTTTTCTCAAAAGCTATTGTACCGGTCGATATCCATGAAATAGCGGAAGGAGGCGGCGCGCTGAATTGCATAAGTTTGGAAGGCATGTAGAAAACGGACGGCAACAGTTGTTGCTTGCATTCTATTGTCTAAAATTGGTTGTTTTTATGCGTTGTTTATAGTATAATATAACCAATATAATGTAATGAGGGGGCTTGTTTGATGGATAATCTGGAGCCGAAAAAGCTGGCTCTTATCCGCATCCTACAGATTTTCAAGAAGTACAGCGACTACGACCATCCGCTGACGCAGGAGGATATCGCCCGGCATCTGGAGCAGGAATACGGTATCGTTATTGAACGCAAGGCTATCAGCCGGAATATTTCCCTGCTAAGGGAGGCAGGGATCGACATCGAATCCCGGCGGGCAGGCAGCTATCTGGACGGCCGCCCCTTTGAGGACTCCGAGCTGCGTATGCTCATCGACGGGGTGCTGTGCAGCAAATATATCACCGCCAGGCATTCCGCCGATCTGATCGACCGCCTGTGCGGGCTGGCCAATCAATACTTCCGTTCCCATGTGAAAAACATCTATTCGGTGAACGAGTGGTGCAAAACGGAAAACCAGGCCCTGTTTTACAACATCGAAATCATCGACGACGCCATCGAGCAGGGCAAACAGATCACCTTTGATTATAATAAATACGGGATAGATAAAAAGCTGCATAAATCGGCCTTTCATACGGCTTCCCCCTACCAGCTCCTTCTTCATAACCAGCGGTATTACCTGATGGCGTACAACGAATACTGGAAAAACGTGGTGTTTTACCGCCTTGACCGGATCACCAACATCAAGCTGACCGGTCAGCCGCTCACACCGCTGCAAACGGTAAAAGGATATGAAGGCGGCATGGACTACAAGGAGCTGGCCACCGGTCTGCCCTATATGTTCAACGATAAGCCCCAGTCGGTGGAGATGATCGCGGAGGGGTATATTATCGATCAGGTGATCGACTGGTTTGGCACGGACATCCGCCTGCAGCAGCTGGACGACGGCAAGGTCAGGGTCAGCCTGAAGGCCAGCTTGCAGGCGATGGAGCACTGGGCCATGCAGTATATTAACCATGTGGAGGTGACCGCGCCGGCGGAGTTGAGGGAGAAGATCAAGGAAAATTTGGAGCAGGCACAAAAGAAGTACGTTTAGCAGAATCCCTTTAGGACGTTGACTTTTTGTGCATTGGGCATTGTTCCATAAATTATGCTGGAAACCGACAAAGTATGATGAGGAGAAAAATGAAAAGCGACATTTTTTTCGAGGCATGTAAAGAGATTTACTGGCAAGAAAATAACGAAGAAGCTAAAACATGCGAGGATTTTAATCTGTTTTCGATCCTGAACAAAGAACGGGATGAAACACATACACACAGCCCGTTCATTTATGAACTGCTCAGCCCGCAGGGAAGGCATCATCAGAAAGACCGATTTTTAGCCTTGTTTTTTGAAAAGGTGCTGGACAAAAGGTACTCGGAATACAAAGTCACAAGGATCACCAGAGAGGATTCTTTTATAATTAATGATGAGCGGCGCCGTGCTGATTTTATGATCAGTGGGATAAAGCAAAACGGTGAAAAATTCTGTTTCCCCATTGAGATGAAAATAGACGCTGGCGAGCAGTCGGATCAGATCGAGCGCTACTATAACAAAGCAAGAGAAAAAGTCGGGGCCGGTGGTGAGGCCAACGTATACTTTTTGACTTTAGACGGCCGCGAGGCCACTACCGCCGGAAGCACAGCACAGTATACGCCCATATCCTTTGAGGAGCATATATATAACTGGTTGGTTGCCTGCATAGAAACGAGCCGGGAGATTCCGCATCTTTTTTACACGATCAATCAGTATTTCTATCTTATTAAAAAAATCACAGGAAGGGCGGATAAGAAAATCATGAACATACAGGCGTTAATTGCCCAATCCTCTGAAAACATGGAGGCTGCAATAGCCATTCAGAAAGCGATAAAACCTGCTCGAGTCGAAAAATTAAAAGAAGTATTCAAAAAAATAGAACTTCATATTCAAAACAACTCGTTTGTTTTAGCGCACGGAATTAAAAAAATTGAAGCAACTTATGAAGATAAAGCAGAAGATTATTATAAACATCATTATGAAAATAGACGAAATAAAGTATATCCTTGTATAGCCTTTCAGTTAAGTCAAAAAGACGGATATATCATCAGCTACCGAATCGAAATCGAAACAAATCTTTATCACGGCATATCGGTATATGAGTGTACGGATGATAAGGCTGCACAGATACCAGCCCCAGAAAAAATCAAGTTCTATTTACAGAGCTGTGGAATCACACTTATGAAACCCCCTTATTGGCCTTACTGGGAATATCTTTACGATGACAACTACAACAATACTTTCGACTTTAAAAACACGCCCGCTGGTGCCTATCTTAGGCTGTTCGACAAGGAACAGGAGGAGCATCTTCTGGACTGTATTTATGCGCAAATAGACAGTATGATAGAGGCCTTATATAACAAGGTCAATAAGTAAACAAGGTCAATAAGTAGATATAATCTGCCATATAGCATAACATCCCGTCGGTTTACCGGCGGGATGTTTGGTATGCAAGTCTAATTTACAATACATTGAATTTTTTATCTCCTCCCAAATACGGTACATAAGCTTTGCTATACTATTCTCAGAAAGCAAAAGCCATCCCACCCAGTGTACCGATTTGACGGAGGGAATTGTTATGCTGTTTTATAAGATCGAAGCGACCATCGACACTACGGAAAATCTGCCGCAGCCCCGTGATCGGGAGGAATACCGCACCTTCGCCGGGATGATCGCTGAAAAAAGCGAATCCTACTATCAGAGCCGGGCGCAAAGTCATTACATTTTCGCCGCTACTTCCAAGGGCAAAACGATCACCTGCGGCGCTATCTTCAAAGAGGCGGCCGATGTGCGGAAAGCTTTCCTCGCCTATCTGGAGCGACTGGAATATATATCCTCTACATACAAAATCGAAGAAATCACCTTCCATGCGGCCAGAACTCTACTCCAAACCGCCGACCGAAACGATTTCATCGAGGATGACGATGAAGTTCTGGAGCTTTTTGGAATCGATTGTCTCAGCAGTCACTATGGCCATGTGGATTATGGTGAGGCCCTGCTGGAAGAACCGGCTTCCAGGGAATCCCTGCTTCGGGCGGCGCAATCTATCTTGGCGGAGGAATCCCTGTCGCCGGAAATCGAGCGGATCTATGCCGGCCGCACATCGAGCCGTGTGCAGGGGCATCCCGTCCACTACCTCCTTTGCTGCGATGACCGCGAGAGCCGCAAATCCATTTATAAAACCCTGCTGGCCGCCCTGTATGCCAACGGGCGGATCCAAAGCCGCCGTTATTGCTTCGTGGATTTTGATAACGAATGCAGCGCACCGGACGAAACCTACGAGGCGCTGTATAAAAGCTGCGAAGCCGGGGCCGTTGTCGTCCGTTATACGTCGGGAGACGATTCCAGCGGCAATCGTGCCCGGGCCGGCGGAGATGTCATTGCCGGGCTTTGCGATATGGCCGTAAAATATAGAAATAAGGTGCTGACAATCTTCTGTCTGCCCACCGAATGCACCAAGGTTAAGGAGATGTTTCTGGAAAACCTTGGGTACATATCCCTGATTGAATTGTACGAAGACGTAGTCTGCGCCGATAAGGCCCGGCCATACCTGCAGGAGCTGGCGAAAAAACGCAGGATTCGGGCGGACAAGCGTCTGTATGCCGCCGTTGAAAGTACGAGCAGGGGCTTCAAAGCCGCCGAGCTCAATCGGATTTTTGAGGAATGGTACGACAAAAAACTGCGCACCACCGTTTATCCCCAGTACCGGGAGGCGCAGACCGTAAAGGCCGAGATTGTAAAGGCAAAGCCCAAGGGGAGTGCTATCGACGAGCTGCACCAAATGATCGGACTAAGGGAAGCCAAGAGCGTGATCGAAAAGGCTCTGAATTATTATAAGGTGCAGAAGCTCTACAAGGATAAAGGGATCGCCATGGACCGTCCGGCCATGCATATGGTATTCACCGGTAATCCCGGCACCGCCAAAACCACCGTGGCCCGTTTGTTTGCTGAAATCATGAAGGACAACGGACTGTTGTCCAAAGGCGACTTATACGAGGTGGGGCGCAGTGATCTGGTCGGCAAGTATGTGGGATGGACCGCCCAGATTGTCAAGGAAAAGTTCCGGGCGGCCCGGGGTAGTGTCCTCTTTATCGATGAGGCCTATTCCCTGGTGGATGACAAAGAGGGGCTGTACGGCGACGAGGCCATCAACACCATTGTACAGGAAATGGAGAACAACCGGGACAATATGGTCGTTATCTTTGCAGGATACCCGGATAAAATGGAGCAGTTTCTGAGCCGGAACCCGGGGCTGCGCTCCCGCATCGCCTTTCATGTTCCCTTTAAGGATTACAGCGCCGAGGAACTGGTGTCCATTGCCGAGTTGATTGCTCAAAACAAGGGCCTGCATTTTGACGATGCTGCTCATCAAAAGCTCTGTACGGTTCTGGAGGAAGCCCGCGCCCTTCCCGATTTCGGGAACGGCCGCTATGTGCGCAATCTGGTGGAAATGGCCAAAATGGAGCAGGCAAACCGCCTGGTTCGCCTGGAGTATGAAGCGGTGACCGCCGACACTCTTACCACCCTGCTGGAAGATGATATTCCCCTGCCGCCCAAAAGGGAAACGCCGCCGGTGAGAAGAATTGGCTTTTGAGGGAGGGCTGCATATGGAATCAAACAATACCTGTGATTTTTCCTCCTCCGTGCATCTGGAGATTCCCAACGGATACCGGCTTAACAGGCGGGTCCAAACCGTGGATCTGGAAGCAGCCGACGCTCTCCTGCACACGAAAAAACGGAGAAGGTACACTTGTGCTGTCAAAAAGGACGGAATCGTCGAGCTGGTTCGGGAATTGGTTGTCTGTCCGGCCTGCGGACATGAGTCCCCCTCCTATATCCGCTATATTGCTCCTATGTATTGTCGGGGGGACGGGATGAAAAGACTGGCAACTAGGGAGGATCTGGAAGCCTGGGCTTCCCGGCAAATGACTTTCTTTGAAGAGACGCAATCTTTCTATTTTCAGCATTTCAGCCCGCCGGGCGACACATATGAATGCCCAAAATGCCTATGTACATCCCATCCTTTCACCGGCAATCTTTCGGTTGATCTGATACATCGGGGACACAAACTGACGATTCGCCAAGAAGTCACCTCTCTCGCGGACATTTTGACTTTTCCATGGATACAGGACTTGTCATTCCCCTTTCCTATATGGGAAGAGTTCGTTTTCAATTTCCGCAACGGACGCACGCATATACAGCTTGTAGATCAAGCAGGAGAAAAGCTGGCAGTTTATGATCTGACGTCTCGAAAGGATATAAAAAGCGTCGGAGCCTTTCATTTCCTTTTTCAGAACACCCGCCTGCGCCGCAGGGTCAAAAAAGCTTTTGAACTGGAATGGCGGTCAAAATTGCCCTTTTCCGAAAAGGAACTGGATCTGACACACCTGATGCTGCTGACGGAGTTTATCGGCTACCCGAAAACATTTTATCACGCCATCCCGTATGTGGAGGGGACATATGGGGTCGATTCGTTGTTCCGAAAAGAGCGGGCAAGGCTGCATAGAGCGGTGGATATTCCGCAGCTCTATAGCTGTTCCGCCTTGCCGTGGGCAAAATCCGTGCGTCGGTTCATATTCCAAAACCCGGCTGTCCTGTTCTATCAAGAGGAATGCCAGCGCCTTTGTAAACTTGTCGATGACCTGAATTTGTTCTGCCGCCTGTTGGCAAGTCCATCCCTGTATTTACTCCTTGCCGTGTTAAAAACGCATCCGGGAATATTCCCTTTTTTCGAAGACTATGTCCAGGTTAAAGGCGGAAAGGGACTGTTGGATAAAGTGCTGCCGCGTTGGTATAGCGCCTTCTATTATGCGCTGCACTACTGCACCTTGAGCAAACGAGCCAAAAACCAAGAGCAGGCAAGATGGAGAAAGAAAGATTTTCGTTTTGGAGATGAAATACCGATGTCTCCTTTTTCCCTGCCAATGCCGCCGATCCATACCAAAATTCACGATTGCACCATAAACGGTTATCGCTTTTTCTGGCTGAAAAACAGCAGAGATTATTACAACGCATCCCAAGAGCTTCATAACTGCCTCGACACATGGAGGCCATATAACAATCCAGTCATCTGTGTAGCGAAAAATCAAAGGGCGCTTGCCGCCATAGAGGTCGAAGACGACTCTTATATCGTGCAAGTACAGTCAGCGTACAACGGCCCTATAAACGAGGGCACGCGATTATATGCCGCCTATAGGATGTGGCTGCGAAAATACGGACTGCAAGACCTGTCCGGCAGCGATGAAGATGCCGTATAGTTTAAGTTTATTGTGCATCTATCAATAACAAAGTGAGGTTATGAACATGAAAGAATTTGACGCTATCATCGGATATACTGCCGTAAAAAGAGAACTCGAGCAGATCGCCGATGTGCTGAAAAACGCCGATCCCTACGAAAAACTGGGCGTTGCGCCGCCCCGCGGATTGATGCTTTACGGAGCACCCGGGGTTGGCAAGACGCTGATGGCAAAGGCTCTCGTCAAAGCCAGCGGCCGGAAGTATTTTGTCTGCCGCAAGGATCAGCCCAACGGCGATTTCATCAAAGCAATCAAAAAAACCTTCGACCAGGCAGCGGCTGAAGCGCCTTCCATTGTCTTTCTGGACGACATGGATAAATTTTCAAACGGGGATGAACGCCGCCCCGACGCGGAGGAATATGTAACGGTACAGTCCTGTATCGATAAGAACCGGGATAAAGATGTGTTTGTGCTGGCTACAGCCAACAATCTCCGCTGTCTTCCACGCTCCCTGCTGCGGGCGGGCCGTTTTGACCGCAATATCCAAATAGACGTGCCGCATGGAGAGGATGCGGAACGGATCACCGCCTATTATCTCAGCCAAAAGAAATTTGTATCCGACGTGGATGCGCAGACGATAGCCCGTATCATGGACGGACGCTCCTGAGCCGAACTGGAAACGGTGATTAACGAGGCCGGTCTGTACGCCGGGTTTGAGCGTTCGAAGAGTATCACCATGGAGCACTTCATGAAAGCCTGCATGAAAACTATTTTTGATATGCCGGAATCCGACTCGTTCATGGAAGACGACTGCCTGCCGAATCCTGTTGACAGCAATCTTTTTTCACAGATTCGTTATCATGAAGCCGGCCATGCAGTCGTACACGAGCTGCTCTTTCCCGGAAGCGTCACCCTGATTTCCGCTCGAGGAAAAGGCAAAGATATTGGTGGCTTTACTTCCTATTACGACAATCCTCGTGTACATCCGGCGTATCGTACAAAAGGAAAGATCATCGCGTTCCTTGGAGGCATGGCGGCAATAGAGCAGGTATACGGGCTTCACGACTGCGGTGCTTCTAGAGATCTCGACCGGGTGTTTGAAATCATAAGAAAGCTGGTTGTAAACGATTGTATCTGCGGGTTCCACCTGCACTTCAGCAGACACCGGGATTCCGAAGAATTAATAGCCAGACAGGAGCAGGCTATTGCTATTGAGGTGGAAAAGGCTTTTCGCAAGGCAAAGGAGATTTTAGTGGGAAATCGCGAGTTTCTGGACGCCATAGCTGCCGAACTTACTCAAAAAGAGTTTTTGACCGCCCTGGATGTGAAGCGCATTAAAGCGGAATGCCATATTGCGCCCGCTTCCATCGGAAGCATATAAAACGTCATGTTCGTATCTAGACTGCAGCTGGAACATTTCGGACTGCTCGATCATTTTGAGACAGAGCTCTATTCCCGCAACGTGCTATTTTCCGGGACGGGAAGCGAAACGGTTGCCCAGGCTGTTCGCCTGTTGTGCGGCAGCCGTTTCCTCTCATCCCGACAGCTGCGAGCGATGCTCCAACCGCACAGCAGACTATATGCGGAAATTAAAACGGACCGGCTTTATAGGGTGGAGGCGGCAGGCGGCACGACACAATGGCTTTTGAAGGCAAGTGATTTCCATACCGGCGCAGACTGTACGCAAGCCTACCTGGACAGCGTTGCCTGTTGTGCGGAGGAAGAAGCCGTCTCGTGCTTTGCCGCCTGGCAAAAAGCGGATTTTCCCCATCGGCTCTGCCGGTATATCCGGGCGGAGCGGGAAAACGACAGGGAGTTTCGGAAAAGTACCGCCGGCGCTGGTTTCACCGATGCTTTTCGAAGCTATCTGAAACATTACATCCGGCATTTTACGCCCCAGCTTTTGCGGCCAGACAAGTCGTACCGGCTCGCCCTTTCTCCCACAGGGGAGTTTACCGTTGTCCGCCCGGGAGCATCCGATACCGTTTTCTATCTCAGCGATATCGAAAACCGGCTCTATCACTTTCTTTGTTTCCTGAATCTGGCCGAGTTTTGGGCGGGGTTTGAAGCTGTTCGGGATATGCACCATGTGCAAAAGCCGCTGTTCATCTCGGAATTGTTTGAATTTTTGCCGCAGGATACGGATATGACGAGGGAATGGGAGCGCCTGGCTGGCCTGGGCCGGCAGATATTTATCAGCATATCCTCTGCTTGTCTGGCGCCGAAACGGCTGCCGGACATGCAAACGATCCCGACATAAGCCGGAGTTCGCCGCCCCATTATGGGCGGCGGACTCAGGTTATAACACCAAGGCGCCAGATTTTTTCCAATGTTACCGGCTCACCCGCATCAGCGCCTGCCATACCTTCACCATGGCGAAGGTGTCCAGTTCACAGTATTTCAGCAGATTATGCCGCGCCTTTTCCTGTCCTTCCGGGGGCATATCCTTGATTTTTGGGAACAGGGCCATGGCCTCGCCGCCGTGATGCACCCCCTCCAGATTGTGATAATCCAACGCTGGATCGTCCGGGAAAAGGGCGGGCAGCACGCTCTTGATGGAAAAGGAGCCGCCCATCGCCCGGTTGTAATACCAGCCGGATTGACAGGGGACCAGCAGATCCTGGATATTCGTTTCGATATTCAGCAGATGGTCGGCCAGATCCGGAAAAGCGGCTGCCAATTCCCTGATACGCCCGCATTCAAAGGACTTGTTGTAAGCCGTCACGCAGACGTTCATCGGGATATCGGCGCAAAGACGCTCGGCCAGTTCCCGGCGCGGATCGGTTCCGGACTCGGCCAGGTATTCCGTATGCTTCAGTTCGCCGCCCTCCCGTTCGATATAGTGCAGCGAATACTGGAAGGGGATCTGCGCATACGGCTTCGTGCCGACGAAGCAGGGGATTACCGTCTGCATGGTTTCGAAGTCGAGAAAATACAGCGGGAAGGACAGTGTATCGAGAAATTCCCGTATGCTTTCCTTGTTCACATAGGTTTCCTGATCGGACACGGCATACAGGATCTGCCGCACCTGCTTGGGACTGGTAATGCCGGGATCGAACAGCAAGTCCTGATAGGTAATCTTTCCTTTTTTATAGTATTCTATTTTCTTGGCAAAGGGCATCCGGTAAAGGTCGAACGACGAAATACAGCTTTATTATGATCCTGTTGACCAGACTGTGCGTGCTTCTGGTTCTTATGCTGAATTCCTATGAACGCATATCCGAGCAGCTAAACGGAAATCTTCTTGCTATTCAGCGGGATATGCTTCTGAAAAGCTGTCGGCTGAACCGGAAAGAGAAAATCCGCAGGTTACACAGATTCGGGAGAAGATCGAGGAAACACGGTATAAGCCCTATATTTCCAAATACACGCAGGCGATGGCTGAAAATGCTGCGGAAGTAAAGTCCATGTCAGAACGGTATAAGGCGTTGGCAAATCGGGTGAAAGGACTGAAAGCTGGTACCCAGTGCCCGACCTGCCTAATGCGTATTACCGAACAAAACCTGCCAGAGGTACGAAACGGTATGATGTCAGAACTGAAAACGCTGGCAGAACAAGGCCGGGCACGGGTGTCTCAGGGCAAAGAGCTTTCCGAGATGGACAACAAATCCAAGACTGTGTTTGAACAGTTTAAGTCGGACGATCTGAAAAAGCTTTATGAGGATATGAAGGAACTCAAACCAGTAAACGTTGGAAATACTTTACGTATCGCTTTGGAACAAATCGAGCAGCTGCAGAAATACGGCAATTTGGACGAGGACGAATATTCGGAGCTGAATTGCCTGACGGCGGAGCTGGCTGGAATTGATGCCCAGATTCAGGCCGTACAGGATATGTGCGCTGAAAAAAGACTGGAAGATGTCCGTGCACAGCAGAAAGTTTATGAAGAGCAGCTTTTGAAATATCGAAATGTTCTTTCCGCTTTGAGCGAATTTCTCGGGACATCAGTGCTTAACCAAAAAAGAAGCGTATTTAGAACTGCTGCATAATCCGCAGATCCATACGGGAGAACCGCCATATGATCCTGACAATTATGTGCCGGAGCCGATCCGTCCGCTGCACGAGCGCAGCCAAATCTATCTGGAAATGCTATCTCTGCTGCGTCTGGAACCAAAGCACTACGAGAACCTGCGGAGACGGGGACTGTCGGATGAAATCATCCACGGGAATATGTACCGCAGCATTCCCACGGACTGGAAACAGCGGCGACGTGTAGTAGAGCAGCTTGTCTCAAGCCATGACCTTTCCAGTGTCCCGGGCTTCTATACCCGCAACCTTCGTTTGGATATGTCAAACTGCCGGTACAGCGGCATCCTGATTCCTGTCTGCGATAAGAACAATCATATTCAGGGACTTTATATCCGTCTGGATGAGCCTCCAACCAAAATCATTACCAAACCTGGCGGGACAAAAGTCGAAAAAAAGGTGACCGCTTTCGATGTTTTTCTACCGGCGGCGTTTCCAACGGCAAAAAGTTCTTGAAAATGGAACCGGTATCTCCAGCTATATTCATGTGGTCGGAGATCTCCGCTGCGACACGCTGCATATCACGGAAGGCGCCATGAAGGCCGACATTGCCAAGTTTCTATCGGATGGTGAATTGTTTATCGGTTTAACCGGTGTTCAGAACACCAAGTTTTTGGCTGACGTTGTACAAAGCTGAAGCCAAAGCGCATTTTGGAGTGCATAGACATGGACGTCCGGAGCAATCCCCATGTGCAGAAGGTTCAGGCAAAAATCCGTGCAATCTGTACGCCTCTGTGCGAGGAATACCGTCCGTTCACCTGGCCGGTAGAGCAAAAAGGCATTGATGATTGGCTGCTGTTTGAAAAACTGAAACGGGAATACCTTTATCGGGCGGCTTAATCGAAAGAGTGAATTTTATGTTACAAACTAAGCGCAGGAAGAAAGAATACACCCCCTATCCTGGATTTTATGATCTGCGGATATTCAACCTCAACCCCAAGGAGTTTTTCGCTGCCTGGCGTGTGCAGGAATTCCTATACCGGCAATCGTTGAAACAAGACTACTACAAGCATTTTGTACCGCTGGAGCGGGAACGGCTGAAAGACCTTGCGGCACAGTTTCAAATGATTCTATTGCCAAAATTAAAGCCGCTCTTCCCATGAACCGCTCCAAATTGTACGGACAGCACAAAAAGGCACCCATGTAGGGAAATATGAAGCTTTAAGAGGAGAGGCGTCGCGCAAGCGGCCCGTATTTTTCCATGATACGCAGGATGGTCTTGGGATTGTGGTGGATTCCCCGCTTCTCCAGCAGCAGCCACATCCTGCGGTAGCCATGGGTACGAAAGCTGCGCTCGCGCTGTTCCGCGATGATTGCTGCAAGAGTTGCGTCTTTCTCCGGCCTCCCCAGACGATGGACGAAGTCATAGTATCCGCTTCGGGACATCTGAAAGAAGCGGCAACTGCCGCAACGATTCTCACTAGAACAAATCACAAATTTGCAATTTTCGCTGTTCCGACAGCAATCCTTATTGCATTTTCACGCTTATACCTTTATGTGCACTTTTTAAGCGATATTTTAGTTTGAAAAGACGGAAAAAAGAAAGGAAAAGGCTATGGCAGGGAGGTGAGTTTGTGCAAAAGCATTCAAAAGAAAAGATATTCAAAATAATATTGACCAGCACCCCATTTGTTAGACAGTATGATATACTGAATAACAAATGGGGTGCTGGTCATCAAGCAAGAAGTTCCCGTTTTGACAGCTTATGAATCTTTTTTAAAACAGCATAGCGCCCGTACCGGCCAAAATCAAAAGTAACCCCAAAGCAGCTTTCCTGCTTAGCTTTTCCTTCAAAAGCACATACGAAAATACAATTGTTACAACAATACTCAGCTTATCAATCGGTACAACCACACTGGCCGGGCCATCCTGTAGCGCACGATAGTAGCACAACCAGGAAAGCCCGGTGGTGATCCCGGAAAGGAACAGGAATACCCAGCTTTTTTTGCTGATTCCTTTGATTTCATGCTGTTTTCCAGATACAAATACCATCAGCCAAGCCATTGCTAAAACCACAACCGTCCGTATGGCCGTACCCAGGTTGGACTCCACATTTTCCACACCGATTTTCCCAAAAATAGAAGTCAGGCTTGCAAACACCGCGGAGAGCATAGCAAAAATTAACCAGCTTCTGCTTTGCACCTGATTTTTATCGGTTTCCTTTTTGGCAATCATCAGCAGTGTCCCGATTCCAATTCCCAAAATGCCGATGATTTTCGGAATAGAAATTGGCTCCCCAAAAAACAGAAAAGCCAATATAATGGTCAGCACAGTGCTGGACTTGTCGATGGGCGCCACCTTGTTCACATCACCCAATTGCAGGGCGCGGAAATAACAAAGCCAGGAAGCGCCAGTGGACAATCCGGATAAAATCAGAAAGCACAGGGTTTTCCCTGAAATTTGTCCGATCTGTTCCTGCGAACCGGCGATAAAAACCATCAGCCAGGAAAATGCTAAAACCACAATGGTGCGCAGCGCCGTCGCCAGCGTAGAATTCACCTTTTCGATTCCAATTTTTGCTAAGACAGCGGTAATCCCTGCAAAAAATGCAGAACCAAAAGCAAACAACAGCCAAACCATGGTCTATCCCCCTCCTTTTTACGGCTTAAAACGGTATCCCGCGCCCCAAACCGTTTGAATATACCGGGGCTCGGAAGGAACCTTTTCAATTTTTTCCCGCAAGCGGTTAATGTGGACCGCTACTGTCGCATTATCTCCCACAGCATCGTACCCCCAGATCCGCTCGTATAAAGTTTCCTTGCTGAATACAATATCCGCATTTAACATCAAAAACAGCAGCAGTTCGTATTCTTTATTTTTCAGTTCAATTTCTGTTCCATCCACAAAAACCCGTCTGGAATCCTGCTGAAGCAAAATATTACCTATCCTAATTTGAGACCTGTCCTCGCCGCCTGTATGCTTCAGGCGGTCATACTGAGCAAGATTTGCTTTGATTCTAGCCACCAGCACATTGGGGGAAAAAGGCTTGGTGATATAATCGTCCGCACCCATGCCAAGTCCCTTGATTTTATCAATATCCTCCTGACGCGCTGTTACCATTAGAATAGGAATATCCAGCGTTTCCCGCAGTTTGCGGCATACGGTAAAGCCATCTATACCAGGCAGCATCAGATCAAGCAGGATCAGGTCATAATGTCCTGTCCGCCCCATTAAAATCCCATCCGGGCCGTTTCCTGCAATATCCGCTTCAAAATCATTAACTGCCAAATAGTCGCGCTCAATAGCGGCAATGGTTTCATCGTCCTCAATGATTAAAATTCGTCTCACTTTCTTCTCCTCCTGCCAGGGGAATATCCAGGATCATCCGCAAGCCGCCATCCGGCAAGTTTTCCGCATAAATGGAGCCCCCCATTCGCTCCATCGTTTTCCACACAATCGCCAGCCCCAACCCGCTGCCCTGATTGGGATTTTTGCGGGACGGGTCACTGCGGTAGAATACGTCAAACAGCTTGGGCAGCGCTTTTGCTGGAACGCCGGGGCCGTCATCCTCTACCAGCAGCTTGAAATACTGTCCATCCGTTCTTGCTCTTATGGTAGCAGTTCCCATGCCCTTTTCCTTATATTTTGCACTGTTATCCAGAAGGTTTATCAAAATACTCCGGAAGTAAGTGGGATCGGCTTTAATGATCGCGCTGTTGGGCATGGCCCCCACCCTGATCTGGAGGCCGCGGCGCCGGTACTCTTCCGCAGAAGCAGATATAAAATCTTTGATTTCTTTTACCGCATCCAGACGTTCCGGGCTGTATGGATATTCTCCCAATTCCATTTTAGAAAACAGAAATAGTTTTTTTACCATCTCATCGATTTCCATTGTTTTTGTCTGGATGGTGGCAAGGTAATCCTTCTGCTTTTCCGGGGTGTTAGCAACACCGTCCAAAAGTCCTTCCACATAGGCGCGGATAGAAGTCAGGGGGGAGCGGATATCATGGGATATGCTGGCCAGCAGCTCCTTGCGGCTTTCTTCCTCCTTTTGGGATTGCTCCACAGAGGCGCGAAGCCGCTCGGCCATTTCATTAAAATCCTCACAGACCGGCAGGAATTCGTCCTTTTCCGGATAGTCGATCCGGTGTGTTAAATTGCCGTCCCGGATCTGATGGACGCCTTCCGCCAGCGTTTTCAGCGGCTCCGAGATCCTGCGGAAAACAAACCGGGTCAAAAAACGGTTGGTGAGGAAGATAATAAAGAGCAGTGCCACGATCATAAAAAAGCCGATACCGGCAGCCCATACCTTTAAATTCCGGCTTGACAGCGTAACGACCGGGTTATAGACATAAATCTGATAGTGCGCACCGCCCGCCGAAATCTGCCGTCCATACAGATCAAAGCTTCCGTCGGAAACCGTCCCTTCTCCATTCAAAGCCGCCAGAGCCTGTTCCAGTTGTGTGTGGGATGGGGCCACCCCATTTCCAAATTGCCGGAGTAAATTCTGTTCTTCATAAATCTGAAGGGTGATTTGATTTTTCTCCGCCAGCTGGGACAAAGCTGATTCCGTTTCAGCTCTTTGATCGTCGTCGGGATCAGACAGCCAGCCGGCCGCAAGCTCCACCGCCTGATAGCGCGTCTCTGTCAATTCCTCCTGAAAGCCCAGCCGGTACTCCGCATGGGGAAACATCGAAACAAAAAAGATGAACAGGCAGCTTATCAATACTATTATAGCAAGCACTGCCGGAATAACCAACATGAGAATGTTGGAGATAAAGAGTCTCTTTTTTATGGTCATAGTGATCCCTCCGTTTTATATTATACACCCGGAATATAAAATAAAATTAAACTGGCCGAAATCATATAAAGCGCAAAAGCATCCGGTTTTTAACACCGGATGCTTTTGCGCTTTATATCACGGAAGAGAAGTTTACCGCATGGCATGCTGTAAGGGCTTCAGGCAGCAAAGAATACTTTTTCATCATTCCCTTCCTTTTTCGGTGGCCTGGGGATGGCTCCTGTGAATTCCCGCCTTGTCGCTTCTCCACCAGTCGATGCACCGGATCAGCCAGGTAACGCCCCGTTCTGCCAAAAAGCTCAACAGAACAAAGCCGGCAAACAGCGGCAAAATAGACGCTTCTGGAAGAGCCACTTGAAGGATGGAATGGAACAAAAGTACAGCGGCGTAAAAGCCGGCAGTCATTGTCGTACACAGAAAAACCCGCAGTTTGTTAAAAGGCCAGCTTGCTTTGAATACCGCCTGGATTCCTACCGTTCCCACCAACAGGTACAGCAGGACGCTGAATTGTTCGGCTGGAATCGGCATCATCCAGGACAAGACAAGCAGCACCAGGAAACAGAACAGAATCGAAACCGCGTTGGGGACTGCACGCCGCATGACAGAGGGCAAAAACCGTCCTGTTATTTTTTCCCCATCCGGTTCAAAGGACATAAAGAACGCGGGATAGCCCTCGATGATAAGGTCAATCAGCGTGATCTGAATGGGCAAAAAAGGAAACGGGATATTGAAAATCAGGCACACAATAGACAGAAGCACGGAATAGATTGTTTTGACAAAAAACACGCCGGCCACGCGAGTGATGTTATTTACTACCCGGCGTCCTTCGCTCAATACGGAAGGAAGGGCGGAAAAATCAGAATCCAGCAAAACCACCTGGGAAACCTGCCGGGCGGCGTCGCTGCCCTCGGCCACGGCAATACTGCAATCCGCCTCCCGCAGGGCCAAAAGATCGTTTACACCGTCGCCTGTCATGGCCACCGATCGGCCGTTTTTCTGCAATGCCTGTACCAGCTGCTTTTTCTGTCGAGGGGACACGCGTCCAAAAACTGAGTAGGTTTGTGCCGCTTTTTCAATTTCAGCAGCTTCCGTAATACCGCTCATATCGATATAGCGCTCTGCTTCCGGGAAGCCCGCCTGTTTTGCCAGGGCGGAAACGGTCACCGGATTGTCGCCGGAAATCAGTTTTAGCTCCACCCCTTCTTTTTTGAAATACGCCAAAGTTTCAGCGGCGTTAGGGCGGATGGGGTCGGAAATCACGATATAAGCAAACTCCTGTACAGCAGGCAAAGGACGATCCGGTTCTACTGTACCTTCTGCAATCCCAGCCATCAAGATACGCTTTCCCGCCCGTTCTTCTTTTTGCAGGTGCGGTGGGATGGTTCCCCCTAAGCGTTCCGGCGCGCCGACTACAAAAGTCCCGGCGTTTTCAAATTCTATGGCGCTCCATTTCCGTTCGGAAGAAAACGGGATCCTGCGCACAGGGGAAAAAGTAGTATTGCTTTCAAAGTGTGCCTTTAACGCCTGAAAAGTGGCGTTATTGTCATCAGAATGCTGGAGAAACGAACCCATGAATTCTTCAAACGGGATGGAGCGCCAAAGTTCAGAGGAATATACTTTTTCCACCTGCATTTTGCCTTGGGTCAGGGTGCCGGTTTTGTCCAGGCACAGGGTATCCACATGGGCGAGGGTTTCCAATGCGAATAACTCTTGCACCAAAACCTTTTTCTTGGAAAGAGAAATGATTCCCACCGCCAGACTGATACTGATGAGAAGGACTAAACCTTTTGGAAGCATCCCCAATAATCCGGCAGCAGTGGTGATGACAGCGTGGTTTAGCAGATCCCCCCGCAGGAAAAACGCCTCCAGAAAAAGCAGGATTCCCAGCGGTGGGATCAGGTAGCCTGTAAACCGGGTGACCTTTCGCATGGAAGAAAGCAGTTCCGAATGGACGCCGCGCAGCTTTTTGGCTTCGCGGGCAATTTTTGCTGCGTAATTTTCCGCCCCTATATGCTCCACACAAGCCCGGCATCTGCCACTGACAATAAAGCTGCCGGAAAGAAGATGATCGCCCACAGACTTTGAAATAGGGTCAGATTCCCCCGTTAAAAGGGATTCGTTTACTTCGACATCGCCTGTCAGAATGACCGCGTCGGAACAAACCTGTTTCCCGGCTTCCAATTCCATGACGTCCTCTTCCACCAATTCCTGCACAGGGATCTCCGAAGCGTTCCCGTCACGGATGACCTTTGCTGTGGGCGCGGACAAAAGGGAAAGCTTCTCCACCAATTTTTTGGCATGAAGTTCCTGCGCAATGCCGATCAGCGTGTTAAGAGCAATAATCAAAATAAACAGCATGTTGGACCACGCGCCCACAAGGGCAAGCGCAATCGCGATCAGCACGTTGAACAGATTGAACAGGGTGCAGATATTATCCTTTAGGATCTGGCCTGTCGATTTTGTGACCTTCTCCGGCTGGATATTTTGCTTCCCATTTCTTATTTGGGTCTGTACCCGTTCGGCAGTAAGGCCGGTTTCAGGTGTAGGACGAAACAAAGTATCCATTGCATACAATCTCCGTTTCTTTTGCTTTTTTAATTTGAGTTTAGTGTACCGCTAAGGATTAAAGCCTTCATAAATCAAACTTAAACTGTTTATAAATCAAATTTTTTCAGTTTATAAAAATGTTATCTTCAGGAAAGGTTTGATTTAAGATTTTACGTTATGAATAAAAGGCCGGGGGATTATGAACCGGAGCAGAAAAAACGGACAATAGACAAAAGGCCCCCTAATGTAGGAAAATAGAACTACGTTAGGGGGCTTACTATGTCCGGAAAAAAGGAATGAAAAAGTATCCGATGGGGATACGGGAAGAAGTTGTGGCACGAATCCGCGCTGGAGAAAGCCAACGCACTTTAAGCCAGAAGTATAGGATCAGCCGGTATGCCATTCAGAGCTGGCTGAAGGAACCTGTCCTGCCAAAGACACGAGGGCGCAAACCCGCTAAAACACTGGCGGAGTACAAGTATGAGAACAAGCGGCTGAAAATGGAAAACGAGCTGTTGCGGGATTTCCTGCGATTCACAGAAAGGAAATGAGGCCAAGGGCAAAATACACAGTGATCTACTGGCACAGGAACGAATATCCGGTAACCGTTATGTGCCGCTTCTTTCAGGTGTCCCGAAGCGGATACTATGACTTCGTCCATCGTCTGGGGAGGCCGGAGAAAGACGCAACTCTTGCAGCAATTATTGCGGAACAGCGCGAGTGCAGCTTTCGTACCTATGGCTACCGCAGGATGTGGCTGCTGCTGGAGAAGCGGGGAATCCCCCACAATCCCAAGACCATCCTGCGTATCATGGAAAAATACGGGCTGCTTGCGGAGATCCGACGGTGCAGAAAATGGGTCAATATGGGGCAGCAGGTACATAAATATGAAAACTTGCTGAATCGCCAGTTCCATACGGACAGGCCCAACAGCAAATGGATAACAGATATTTCTTATATTCACACGAAGCAAGGCGTACTGTATCTGTCCATGATCCGGGATCTCTACGACAACAGCATCGTGGCCTACAAGACCGGAACACAGCAGACGGTAAATCTGGTACTGGACACCATTCGACTGGCGATGAAGCATGAGAAGAAAAGGGCCGCCGCGGAGTTGCAGCTCCACAGCGACCAGGGGTTTCAGTACACCTCGCAAGCATACTTCAACCCTGACTAAACAATACGGCATTACGCCTTCCATGTCAAGACGTGGAAACCCGTATGACAATGCGGTGGCAGAAAATTTCTTCTCAATCCTCAAGACAGGGTGCATTTACCGGCACAAGCCTGCCACGTTTTCTGAGGCAAACGAGATGATTGACCGCTATATCCACTTCTACAACCATGAGCGCATCCAGCTCAAAACTGGAGAAGCGCCGCTTGCGCGACGCCTCTCCTCTTAAAGCTTCATATTTCCCTACATAGGTGCCTTTTTGTGCTGTCCGTACAATTTGGAGCGGTTCATTAACCCTCAGCCTTTTTGGTTCAGCAGTTCTTAAAGTGTGTGCCGCAGAGTTGGTTTCGGCGTTTTCTCTTGAAATTCAGATTCTTTTTTCTTCTCTTGCTTTGTCTTTTTATCAGAAAGTTCTGACAGCTTGCGTTCACAAAAAATCATGCGGGCGGATTGCATCAATGACAGGAAACAGAAAGCAATCAATAAAATAGTGGAAACCGTTAATCCTAAAAAGTTCATGTACGGATTATACCAGTCCAGAACTTCCATTACCAGAAAGGCTAAGGCCAGTATGATCAACATATGTGGGATGAACTTACCTGCTGCAAATCAAATTGGTCGGGAGAATAGGTCTTCATCTCACCATTTTTATACAGGATACAGACATCAGAGGTAGTCGGTTCTGCCCGGTACAGTGTGCCGTTGCGGATGAGAACGCCGGCGGTATGCTGCCGATTGTAACAATAGGAATCGCCATTCATAGCAAAAATTGCGTGCACATCACGGCTCATGTCTGTCAAATGCTCGGTATATCCTGCACTGTAAGTGTTCTGTCCAAAATAGGTAC
Organism: uncultured Clostridia bacterium; assembly: GCA_944386475.1. Lineage (GTDB taxonomy): Bacteria > Bacillota > Clostridia > Oscillospirales > Ruminococcaceae > Metaruminococcus. The sequence continues at coordinate 21,274 of CALXBH010000030.1, forward strand.
GGAAACAGTTGATATTGGAAGTATAGACATCCGCCACATAATAGGTGATTTTATTTTCACCTGAACCCGATTGATAGGGCGTGATGGCAATGGAAAGATCCTTGCTTCGGTAGGAATTCGCTGTTGAAATCGCCTTGTCTGAAAACTTACCGGAAAATTTTCCGCCAAAATCGGTGCCTGAACCGCCGGTGCTTTCCTGAACCGTCGTTCCGTTGTTTTTCCCAGATAATATCCCATCTGTCCCGAAAAAAGGATTTTTCCCGGAAAGTATTTGGTTCCCTGTGTCTGGAAATGGACTTTGAATATTTCCTTTGGGGAAAAGTGAATTATTAAAAGATATATTGGGGGTATCAAATTTATAAGGGATCATGTAATTGAAGTAATAAATAGACAGCAGAATGCCTGCGGTCACGATCAGATCAAGAATAATTGTTAGTGATGTAAGCAAAATCCGCTTATGCAGCCTTTGCTGAAAAATTCGCACCATGTCTTTTCACCTTTCTTTTTTCATTATGAGTATGCAGACTATTCCGAAAGATCACTTTTGTTTGTACCGTCAGGCTGATTAAGAACAGCGTGATTTCTGTAAGAATCTTGGCAAACCACACCGGAAGCACCAGCGTATACGCATAGAAGGAAAGCACGATATTGTTTGCCAAAAGGATACCAACTGCTAACAGAAGATAGGCTAAAAAGGTTTTACGGGCATTCCGCTTATCTTTGAAAACCAAATTTCGGTTTAAAAGATAGTTGAAAGTTCCACTTCCAAGCCTTGCGATGACATTACTCAGGAGTAATCCATAAGCAAATCCCTGTGTAATCAAGGATAAAACCATAAATAAAATGTAATCTAGGGCAAAGCTGGCCAGAGAGGACGAAGCAAATTTGAAAATGGTCTTAAAAATTTTCATGGAGTCCCGAAAAGGATGAAAATGAGAACTGGAGTTTTCCTTGTCCAGATAAACGGTTTTGATTGGAAATTCCACAATAGGAATATTATTTCTCCGACATTGGAGCAGCATATTCATTTCATATTCATAGCCAATTCCTTCCGTTTGAAGCATATAGTCGAGCAAGCAAAAACTAAAAGCACGAAGACCAGTTTGGGTATCTGTGACTTTTGTACGGCTGATAATCCGGAAAGCCGCTCGAGTGATTTTATTTCCCAGTTTGGAGCGAAGGGGAATGTCTTTGTCAAAATCACGAACTCCCAATATGAGGGAGCCGGGATGGAGCCGGGCGGTCATAATTGCCTGCTCCATATCGTCCGGCAAATGCTGGCCATCTGCATCCATTGTAACAATATATGCGGTACGATCCTTCAGTCCGCGGATATATCGAAACGCTGTTTTCAGCGCCGCGCCTTTGCCCATGTTTTCGATATGATGTAGTACTACTACATCCGGCATAATTTTTAATTTTTCAAAAATCCACTGCTTATCGGATGAACTGCCATCGTCCACTATAATCACACCGTAGCCAACGGCAATAACATCTTTTACAAGATCAAGCAGAATTTCTGAGGGTTGATAAGCGGGAATAACCACAATATCAACACCGCAAATTTCCATTGGTAAACTCATGGGATTTCCTCCTTTGCTTTGATGTCTGTTAGTTTACCGATGAAAAATGACAGGCACATGAGAATAAAATGAGTGTTTTCTCATTTTAGTTTTTGGGTAAATCTTGTGTTTTGAAGATCAAAACAATATGTTTGGTCACTCAAAGAAATTTTCTCATCAAATTCTCATTTTGAAAGAATAGAATGAAACCAAATTATAGAAAGGCGGCAGACGGATATGAGAATGTTGGTAATCGAAGACGACCAAGTTCTTCATCACCTTATTTCAAAACGATTAAAAGAAGAAGGGCATTCGGTAGATGACTGCTATGATGGGGAATCTGGATTTGATTATGCAGATTCCATGCAGTATGACTGCATTGTTTTGGATTTAATGCTTCCCAAAAGAGATGGAATTTCCGTATTGAAAGAACTAAGAAGTAAAGGAAATTCATCACCGGTGCTGATTTTGACGGCTAGAGACTCTATTGATGACCGTGTGATTGGACTTGATACCGGTGCAGACGACTATCTGGTAAAGCCCTTTGCTTTCGATGAATTTTCTGCCAGAGTGCGGGCTCTCCTTCGTCGTGGAAACGATACTAAAAGCACAGTATTATCCCTGGCAGACCTGACGCTCAATACCACCAATCGGGAAATCACCCGGGGAGAGCGCAATATTACTTTAACCTCCACAGAATACGCTTTGCTGGAATACCTGTTACGCAATCAGGGCCATGTTTTAACACGCTCGCAGATTGCCGACCATGTATGGAATTACGACTTTGAATACGATTCCAATGTTGTGGACGTTTATATCCGCTATTTAAGGAATAAAATCGACCGGGATTTCCCCGTAAAATTGATCCACACCATCCGCGGTACCGGATATGTAATGAGGGTAGAATCATGATAAAACTAACGATCAAACGGCGCATTATGCTGCTGTATACCATGCTGTCGATTGTTCTACTTGGCATTCTGCTTCCCATTGTTTATGGAACTGTCTCTGCGTCGCTGAATTTGGACATTCAATCAAGGCTGAGTAATGCCATTGCCCAGGTTCTGACCGCAGTAGATGATCAAGATGAAAAATTTGTGTTCAATGACCAGGTGGATCTCCCGGATTACATCTCCATGTGTGTGGTGGACAGCAACAAAAAAATTATTTTCTCTACATCGGGCGGAGAATGGCTCCGAAATGCAACGGTAGACAGTTCAGAGAAAACAGTATATCGGAATGGAACCTATACAGTATTGAAAGAAACATTCAAAATAGAAGAGAACACAGTCACTGCCATTGCCGCCATATCTTCCGATTATGCCAGGCAATCCTTGAATACTCTGAAACTGCTTTTATGTATTCTGTCTCCCATCTATTTAGCCCTGTCGGTTGCAGGGGCGTATATCCTAGCGCGGCGGGCAATTCGTCCTGTTTCCGAGATTACGAAAGCAGCAGAAACCATCAGTGCAGGCGATCTTTCAAAACGTATCACCGGAATCAGTACGAAAGACGAGATACAAGAGTTGGCCGATACGTTCAATACCATGCTGGATAGGCTTCAGGAATCATTTGAACGGGAACGGCAGTTTACTTCCGATGCTTCTCACGAGCTACGCACGCCAGTTGCTGTGATTTCTGCCTGTGCGGAAGAACTGGAGGGAAACGTCAAAGGAGAAGACGCAGCCCAAAGCCTGACAGCCATCCAAAAAGAAAGTGTTCGCATGAACAAGATTATTTCACAGCTTCTTATGCTCACCCGTGGATACGAGGGAAGATACCATATAGAAAAGGAAAATTTGGAACTTTTTGAAGTTGTCGGATCCGTGATGGATGAACTGTCGGAAACGGCGAATTCTTCACAAATAAAACTGTTCAATAAGGTGCCGAAAAATTGTATGCTCTATGCAGATCAAAGCTTGATGACGCAGTTGCTTATTAACCTGATCGGAAACAGCATCAAATACGGCATACAAGGCGGCAAGGTAATTGTTCGAGCTACTCATTCAGGTGAAGCCTGCACTTTTACCGTTTCCGACGATGGCATTGGCATTAAAAAAGAAGAATTGCCGCATATTTTTGAACGCTTCTATCGTGCGGATAAAGCTAGAGACCGCTCTGGCTCCGGTTTGGGGCTTTCGATTGTAAAATGGATCGTTGAACTTCATAACGGAAAGATTACTGTCAGCAGTGAGTATGGCAAAGGAACGCAGGTGACGATTTCGATTCCTGTCAAAAAGCAATAGGACGATGTAGAGTTCCTGTACAAATGAGAAAAACTCATTTTTTCTCATATTCCTCTCATCTTGAAACAAAAAATCAAGCTTGCCGTATGCTATATTCTTGCAGGCGCCGTACTGAGAGCAAGCATATTGTACGGCATCGGGCAGATTCCCGGGACTGCACCGCAGGTCAACTTAAGCAATCGCACAAGTACGACGGGTCGCCGTAAAAAAAGTGAACAGTTCAACAAAAATGTCTACTGCTAACCATCGCTGCTGATAATAAAGCCCGAGCCGGAGGAAGCAAACGGAACTGCTTGCCTGAAACAATTCGTTGTTGCGCCGGAGCAATTAATGAATACCACGCTGCTGACATTCGCCGCATAAATGTTATATTATGACCAACGCCGAAAGGGCAAGGGTGAGAAGTTATGGATAAGCGACTGTTCTTTCTTGCGGACATTGATGAACGCCTTATTCATTATACAGATAAATATTTGAAAAAAGTCATCATAAATGCCAAATGCCATTATTACCGCAGGCGAAATCAAAAAGGAAAATATGGGATTGTATTGTTTGACCTGGATTCTTTCTCTGAAGAGTTGGGATATGAAGACAGCGGCTATGAGTCAGTGCTGTGTCAGTACATAGAGGTCAACAGTATTCGTATTCCGATACTCAATCCAGATCTGGCTGATGTTCTATTGTCGCTTACCGAAGTTCAGCGATTGGCTCTACTAAAAAACGTTTGCCTGGATATTACTATGAGAGAAATTGCCCGTAGGACAAAAACGCAAGAGCGTAATTTGACAACTTTTTGATTCCATATAAAATTTAAGAAGGGAGGACATTTATGGATAAAATGCTTTATACGGTCAAAGAAGTTGCTGAAATCATGCACTCAAATACAAACTATGTGTATGAATTGATACGCCGAGGATTTTTGCCGGCTATGAAACTTGGCTGTTATAAAGTCAGGGCAAAAGCATTGGAGCAATTCCTTGCAGAGTCAGAAGGCAAAGATTTGACCGATTTGACCGCCATCAAAGAACTTCCCATCGAAAAATAAACGAAGGAGGTCAAAAAAGTGTCACAAGTCACCTGTATGAAGCGAGGGAAATACTGGCAGTATCGTTTCGAAGGTGCAAAGATCGGTGGAAAACGAAAACGATTTACGAAAGGAGGATTTGCAACCAAAAAAGAGGCTATGCAAGCTGGTACAAAAGCTCTGGCTGAGTATAACAGTAGCGGCTTGGCCTTTGTTCCTTCAGAAATCAGTTTCTCAGATTATCTCGATTTTTGGATGCAAGAATACTGCCAAATCAATTTGAAGGAAGACACATGCAAAGGGTATCAAAAACGTATCAAAAATCACATCCGACCAGCTTTGGGACATTATAGGCTGAAGGCATTGTCACCAGCGGTAATACAATCATTTCTCAATGATAAATTTAACGCAGGTTACAGTCGAAATTCGCTGATTGTCCTAAAGAGTATCCTATCCGGTAGCCTTACCTATGCAGTCGAGCCGCTTGGCTTCATTCAAACTAATCCTGCATTGATGGTTAAGCTTCCATCCAAACGGGCAACTCCAGAAACGCCTACCCGCAAAAAAGTCAGAGAGGTAGTGCCTCCTGAACGTTGGAATCAAATCATAACGAGATTTCCGTATGGTCATTCCTGTCACATACCGCTACTACTGGCGTATCGTTGTGGGCTTCGCCTAGGAGAAGCCTTTGCCGTTACCTGGGATGATGTGGATTTTGAAAACCACATCTTGCGTATCAACAAACAGGTGCAGGAAATCGATGGCTTTTGGACGTTTTATAATCCAAAGTACGACTCGTTCCGAGATATCAAGCTGGATGATTTCATGGTTGAAACACTTTGGAAAGCGACGACACAACAGGATCGAGCTCGACTATACTACGATGAGTATTACACACACCTATATGAAAACGAGAAACACCAGATCGTTACGCAAGGAGATGATACAAGCAGAGAGATTAGACTTGTCAATGTCCGTGAAAACGGAACGTATATCCAGCCTCGTGTTATGCAGCATTGCAGCCGCGTGATCCACTACGATATGGGATATGAAAACTTTGACTTTCACTCATTGCGGCACACACATACTACCATGCTTCTGGAAAACGGAGCGGAAATAAAAGACGTTCAGCATCGACTCGGGCACAAAAACATTCAAGTAACCTTACAGATCTATGCTCACCTTACACAGAAGATGCAGAATCGGACAATTGAAATCTTGAATCAAATTCCTATTGACGGTTCCTGTACCCCAAATTTACCCGAAAGGGGTACAGAAACGGCCATTTTCACCCCAAATTTTGAATCCATTTTACCCTGCACGAAGAGCGAAAAAACCAGTGTTTATGCGGGCTCAAGAGATCATGTTTCTCAAGTTGGGGTACAAAAGGGGTACAAACCAAGAAATTTTACCCCACAACACGAGTTTTGAAAGCAAAAAAAGAGCCACCAAGTAGGCAGCTCTTTTTCGGAATATATCCAGTGTTTATGCGGGTTTGCGGCTCTTATTTATTCGCTTCTTCCACCGCGACCGCGCAGGCGACGGTAGCGCCAACCATCGGGTTATTTCCCATGCCCATTAAGCCCATCATTTCTACATGAGCGGGAACAGAGGAAGAACCGGCAAACTGCGCGTCGCCGTGCATACGTCCCATGGAGTCGGTGAGGCCATAGGAAGCAGGGCCTGCCGCCACGTTGTCGGGATGCAGGGTCCGGCCGGTGCCGCCGCCGGACGCGACAGAGAAGTACTTCACGCCGTTTTCATAAGCCCATTTTTTATAGGTGCCGGCAACCAGGTGCTGGAACCGGGTGGGGTTAGTGGAGTTACCGGTGATGGAAACGTCCACTTTTTCATATTTCATGATTGCAACGCCTTCCAGCACATCGTTTGCGCCGTAAACGTTAACCTTTGCCTTTTCGCCGTCCGAGAAGGGAACCCGGCGGATTTCTTTTAATTCGCTGGTAGCAAAATCATACTCCGTCTCCACATAGGTGAAGCCGTTGATCCGGGAGATGATGTAAGCAGCGTCTTTGCCCAGACCGTTTAAGATAGCCCGCAAAGGAGTTTTACGGGCTTTGTTAGCAGTACGGGCAATGCCGATCGCGCCTTCCGCCGCGGCGAAGGACTCATGTCCCGCCAAAAAGCAGAAGCAGTCGGTTTCTTCTCTTAACAGCATTGCGCCTAAGTTTCCGTGGCCCAAGCCTACGTTTCTGGTCTCAGCAACCGAGCCGGGAACGCAGAACGCCTGCAGGCCGATACCGATAGCTTCAGCAGCGTCAGCAGCTTTAGTTACGCCTTTTTTCAGAGCTACAGCGGTGCCCAGGGTGTAAGCCCAAACGGCGTTTTCAAAAGCGATCGGCTGTACACCTTTGACGATTTCTTCCACATTGATGCCCTTGCTCATGCAAAGATCGCGGGCAGCTTCCAAAGAATCGATGCCGTACTCTTTCAGGCAGGCTTCGATTTTCGGCATTCTTCTTTCTTGTCCTTCAAACTGTACCATGCTGATAACCTCCTTGCCTTATTCTTCGCGGGGATCGATATATTTGGCGGCGCCGTCATAGCGGCCATATGTACCGATGTTTTTGTTGTACGCCTCTGCGGGATCTACACCGTGCCGGATATCTTCCAGCATTTTGCCCAGCTTGACGAATTTATAGCCGATAGCCTCGTTGTTGTCGTCCAGGGCGACAGACAGGATATAGCCTTCCGCCATCTCCATATAACGAACGCCTTTTGCTTTGGTGGAGAAGATGGTACCAACCTGAGAACGCAGGCCTTTGCCCAAGTCTTCCAATCCGGCGCCGATGGGCAGGCCGCCCTCGGAGAACGCGGTCTGGGTGCGGCCATAGACAATCTGCAGGAACAGCTCCCGCATCGCTACGTTGATGGCGTCGCACACAAGGTCGGTGTTCAGCGCTTCCAGAATGGTTTTGCCGGGGAGGATTTCGCCGGCCATTGCGGCAGAGTGGGTCATGCCGGAGCAGCCCAGAGTTTCCACCAGCGCTTCTTCGATAATGCCGTCTTTTACATTCAGGGTCAGTTTGCAGGTGCCCTGCTGCGGCGCACACCAGCCCACACCGTGGGTCAGGCCGGAGATATCTTTGATGTCATACGCTTTTACCCATTTGCCTTCCTCCGGGATGGGAGCCGGGCCGTGATGGGGGCCTTTTGTGAGAGGACACATTCTCTCAACTTCGTGAGAATAGTTCATAAGAAGTACTCCTTTCGGTTTCATTTGCCATGAAATGACATAATCCATGCTGTAACCATTATAACGGCTTTTTAAAAGTTGTGCAAGATGCTGTTTGCCAAAAAATCTCCCTTTTTATCCTCCTTTTTTCATCCATCTGGGCCATCTTTGACCAGAAAGCTATAGGGGAGAGGGAGACTTCTATACATTTTTGAGAAATCTAGGTACAAAACCCGGGAAAATTAGCCGGTATCGTGATTCTTCATAAAAAAGCACTTGCAAATCCCTTTATTACAGGCTATACTATAAAAGTGTGTCTGAGTAGAAAAGCAGATAGGCCTAATGTAGAGAAGTGCATATTTGCGTATTATAAAAACGAGGTGAAGGCCCATGGGAATTGTGGAAAAACTCTTTGGCTCTTACAGTAAAAAAGAGCTGAAACGGATGAAGCCGCTTTTGGATAAAGTGCTTTCTCTGGAAGAAAAGTATAAAGCGATGGATGAAGAAGAGCTTAAAGGCCAGACAGCTTTGCTCAAAGACCGTCTGGAAAACGGCGAGACCACCGACGATATCCTTCCTGATGCGTTTGCGGTCTGCCGGGAGGCGGCGGCGAGGGTGTTGGATATGCGACACTTCCCTGTGCAGGTGCTGGGCGGTATCGTGCTGCACCAGGGCCGTATTGCCGAGATGCGCACCGGTGAAGGTAAAACCTTGGTGGCGACCCTGCCCGCGTACTTAAACGGCTTGACCGGCAAGGGCGTTCACATCGTCACAGTCAACGACTACCTGGCCAAGCGTGACTCCGAGTGGATGGGCAAACTGTACCGTTATCTGGGATTAAGCGTGGGCCTCATTGTCCACGGGCTGGACAATGACCAGCGCCGGAAGGCTTATGCCTGCGATATTACCTACGGCACCAACAACGAGTTGGGCTTCGACTACCTGCGGGACAACATGTGCATTTATAAAGAGCAGCAGGTGCAGCGGGGCTTTAACTTCGCCATCGTCGACGAGGTGGACTCCATCCTGATTGACGAGGCCAGAACGCCTTTGATTATTTCGGGTCAGGGCGACAAATCCACCGAGCTTTACACCGTGGCGGACCGTTTTGCCCGCACCTTAAAGGTTCAGCGCTTTGCAGAGCTGGACGACAAGGTGGACAACGACGCGGACACCGATGCGGATTACATCGTAGATGAAAAGGCAAAAACCGCGACGTTAACCCCCCGCGGCGTTAAGAAAGCGGAGGAATTCTTTAACCTTACAAACCTGATGGATGCGGACAACATGACCATCCAGCACCACATCAACCAGGCGATCAAGGCCCACGGCATTATGCGCCGGGATATCGACTATGTGGTTAAAGACGGCGAGGTTATCATCGTTGACGAATTCACCGGCCGTTTGATGCTGGGCCGCCGGTATAACGAGGGCCTCCATCAGGCCATCGAGGCTAAAGAAGGCGTGAAGGTAGAGCGGGAGTCCAAGACTCTGGCCACCATCACCTTCCAGAACTTCTTCCGTCTGTACGACAAGCTGTCGGGTATGACCGGTACCGCTTTGACCGAAGAGGTGGAATTTAGAGAGATCTACAAGCTGGACGTCATCGAAGTCCCCACCAACAAGCCGGTCATCCGTACCGACTACCACGACGTGGTATATAAGACCGAGAAAGGCAAATTTAACGCGGTAATCGACCAGATCGTGGAATGCCATGAAAAAGGCCAGCCGGTGCTGGTGGGTACCATTTCCATCGAAAAATCCGAGCTGTTAAGCTCGATGCTCAAACGCCGGGGCATCAAGCACGAGGTGTTAAACGCCAAATACCATGAAAAAGAGGCGGAGATCATCGCCCAGGCTGGTAAAAAGGGCGCTGTTACCATCGCCACCAACATGGCGGGCCGTGGTACCGACATCGTGCTGGGCGGTAACGCCGAGTACATGGCCAAGGCGGAGATGCGCAAGCTGGGCTTTTACGAGGATCTGATCACCGAGGCCATCGGCTTTGCCGAGACCGATGACGAGGAGATCAACGCGGCCCGGGGTGTTTATCAGGATCTTTATAAAAAGTACAAAGAGCAGATCAAAGAGGAAGCGAAAGAGGTTTGCGACGCGGGCGGCCTGTTTATTCTGGGCACCGAACGCCATGAATCCCGCCGGATCGATAACCAGCTGCGCGGCCGTGCCGGCCGTCAGGGCGACCCCGGCGCCAGCAAATTCTTCATCTCTCTGGAAGACGATTTGATGCGCCTGTTCGGCGGCGAGCGGATCCAGAACATGATGAACGCTTTGAAGATCGAGGAAGATCAGCCCATTGAAAACAAAATGCTCACCAACGCCATTGAGTCCGCTCAGCGCAAGGTCGAGGGACGCAACTTCAGCATCCGTAAAAACGTCCTCCAGTTCGACGACGTTATGAACCGGCAGCGTGAGCTGATCTATGGCCAGCGGGGCAAGGTCTTAAACGGCGAGGATTTAAGAGACTACATCATGTCGATGATTAACGATGCAGTCAACGACGCGGTGGAAAACTACCTGGCCGGCGACATTGTGGAAGACTGGAACGTGGCTGGCTTGCGGGATCATTTCCTGGGCGTCATCACCACTTCGGAAGACCTCCAGTACGATGTGCGTGACCTGGAAAACATGTCCAAGACCGACATCGCCAACGAGCTGATTGACAAAGCCAGAACGAAATATGAGCAGAAAGAGGAAAAATACGGCCAGGCCATCATGCGGGAGCTGGAGCGTGTTGTCCTTCTGCGAATTGTAGATACCAAGTGGATGGATCACATCGATGCGATGGACGAACTCCGCAAGGGAATTTATCTGCGTGCTTACGCGCAGCG
>CALXBH010000031.1 GCA_944386475.1 uncultured Clostridia bacterium
ATTGCCCGTTTACGGGCTGCGGGGCAAGTGATGCAAGTGGAATAAATTTCAGCGCCTCTTAAGAGGCTTGCCGGTAATATGCCCTTTTAGGGCTTGTGCAAACCACCAGTTCAACTGGTGGTTTTGACTGTCGCAAGCTCTCTATTGCTTGCGGTAACCGATCGACATATAAAAAAATTTCAAAAGGAATCCCGCTTTAAACGCGGGTACAAAACCCAAAATACAAAAAACCTGCGGCGCGCGAATTGCTCACCGCAGGTGTGGTCGAGGTGACAAGATTCGAACTTGCGGCCTCTGCGTCCCGAACGCAGCGCTCTACCAAACTGAGCCACACCTCGATTGATTTGTGAGAACGAAAATTATTATACTCTTTAACGGAAAAAATGTCAATATCTAATCTGAATATTATTAGATAATTGTCAGATTTTAAGGAGAACCCTTGACAGAATCCCTTTAGAACTTTAATATTAAAAGATAGAGTTTCTAAAAATTTTGACAACATCCTGTGGGAGGGTACCCTATGTTAAAAAATGCGGACAAAACAATGGATCAAATCGTATCCCTGTGTAAAAATCGCGGCTTTGTATATCCCGGCAGCGAGATCTACGGCGGGCTTGCCAACTCTTGGGATTACGGCCCGTTGGGAGTAGAGTTTAAAAATAATGTCAAGCGCGCCTGGTGGAAAAAATTCGTTCAGGAAAACAAGTATAACGTAGGCCTGGACAGCGCGCTGCTGATGAATCCGGAGGTTTGGGTAGCCTCTGGCCATGTAGGCGGCTTTTCCGACCCGCTGATGGACTGTAAGGACTGCAAAACCCGTCATCGGGCGGACAACTTGATCGAGGAACAGACCGGGGTGGAGCCCAACGGCTGGAGCAACGAGCAGATGATGGAGTATATTGCTTCTCACGACATCAAGTGCCCCAACTGCGGCAGCAAAAACTTTACCGATATCCGCAAATTTAATCTGATGTTCAAAACCTATCAGGGCGTTACGGAAGACGCGAAAAACGAGATCTATCTGCGGCCGGAGACTGCTCAGGGCATCTTTGTCAACTTTGCCAACATCCAGCGCACCACCCGTAAAAAGGTTCCCTTTGGGGTGGGGCAGATCGGCAAATCCTTCCGCAACGAGATCACTCCCGGAAACTTCACCTTCCGTACCCGGGAATTTGAGCAGATGGAGCTGGAGTTTTTCTGCAAACCGGGCACCGATATGGACTGGTTCTTGTATTGGAAAGATTTCTGCAAAAACTGGATTCTGTCTTTAGGAATTAAAGAAGAGGATATCCGTCTGCGGGATCACGCCAAGGAAGAGTTGTCGCACTATTCTACGGCGACCACTGACATTGAGTTTTTGTTCCCCTTCGGCTGGGGTGAGCTGTGGGGAATTGCTGACCGCACTGATTTTGACTTAAAACAGCATATCAATCACTCCGGCAAGACGCTGGATTATTTCGATCCCCAGACCAACGAACGTTATATCCCTTATGTCATCGAGCCTTCGCTGGGTGCCGACCGGGTAGCGCTGGCGTTTTTGTGCGAGGCATATGACGAAGAGGAAATCGCCGAAGGCGATGTGCGGACGGTTTTGCATCTGCACCCGGCGCTGGCACCTTTTAAAGCCTGTGTGCTTCCGCTCTCTAAAAAGCTTAATGAGCAGGCGGAAAAGGTATACGCTGACCTTTCCAAGCATTTTATGGTGGACTATGACGATGCCGGCTCCATCGGAAAGCGGTACCGCCGGCAGGATGAGATCGGAACGCCCTACTGTATCACCTATGACTTTGATTCGGTGGAGGATAACTGCGTAACTGTCCGTGACCGGGATACTATGGAGCAGCAGCGTCTTCCCATCAGCGAGCTGGAAAGCTTTATCGAATCCAAACTGGATTTTTAATTACTTATTTCTCCAAGTATTTCCTGGGTCTGTTATAAAATAAAAATGCCGGACTGACTCGGGCAGCCAATCTTTTTTAAAGGGTCTGTAGCAAAACTTTGCTACAGACCCTTTTTCGCTCTTATGCTGTTTTACGAAATGTTCATATTCTATCAAAACTGCGGCATTGAGTTTTCTGAGAAAATTTCTATAATGATAAAAGAAACTAATTATATTATTAAATTAACTATTTGAAATAAGGGGGAAAATCTGTGTCTAATGAAAAGCAGCTTGCTGATGAACTGTTGCGGATACTCCGCTCTATGGGGGGGACCCATTTTCGTCACGCCACTTCAGGCCTGATGCAGGGAGAAAAAGGGCTTTTGTTCTGTCTTTATAAGCATTCGGATATGGAGGAGATCACCCCTTCTTTTCTCAGCCAGCGGCTGGAAGTCAAGCGCCCCGCGGTGACCATTATGCTTAACTCACTGGAGGAAAAGGGCTATGTTTCCCGTATCCGGAAGCAGAATGCCACTGATAAGCGTAAAATTTGCATATTGCTGACTCCAAAAGGGAAAGAATTTGTAGAGAGGATCTTTCAGTCGGTGGAAGATGCCATGCTGTATCTGGTTAGGACGATGGGAAATCAGGATGTGGAAGAGCTGATTCGTCTTACGAAGCGGGTAATCAAAATTATGGAAGATTATGACGGCCCTTCCAGGCAAGGAGTGTAGACATGAAAAAACTGATTAAATATTACAAGCCCTATGTTTTTTCGATTATTGGCATTTTTGTGTTCTTGTTTATCCAGACCATGACGGATCTGGCACTGCCTGATTACATGTCAAAAATCGTTGACAGCGGCATTGTGGCGGGAGACAATCACTTTATTCTGATAACAGGATTACAGATGCTGGGCATCTCCCTGTTGGGAGCAGCTTGTTCAATTTTGGTGGGCTTTTTATCTGCCAGGCTGGCGGCGTATTCTTCCATGCACATGCGAAACGACATTTTTCGCAAGGTGGAGAGCTTTTCAAACGCCGAGTTTGACCAGTACTCCACCGCTTCGCTGATTACCCGCTCTACCAATGACATCCAGCAGATCCAGATGTTTGTGGTCATGTTTTTCAGGATGGTCTTGTCGGCTCCTATTATGGGTATCGGCGGCATCATCCGGGCGGTTTCCAAAAGTGCTTCCATGACCTGGATCATCGCTTTGGCGGTCGTCGTGATTTTGGGAATGATGCTGATCTTATATTCCGTGACCATGCCGAAGTTTAAAAAGGTGCAGAAGATGGTAGACCGGCTTAACCTTATCATGCGGGAGAGGCTGGAAGGTTTGCTGGTTACCCGGGCGTTTATCGCGGAGGAGCACGAGGAACAGCGTTTTGATACCGCCAACCGGGATCTGACCAAGCTGAACCTGTTTGTCAACCGGGCCATGGTTCTGATGATGCCGGTGATGATGTTAGTTATGAACTGCATTTCTGTTCTGATTGTCTGGGTGGGCTCTCATGCCATCGGCGCAGGAAACATGCAGGTAGGGGATATGATGGCGTTTATTCAGTACACCATGCAGATCGTCATGTCCTTTTTAATGGTGTCCATGATCTTTATTATGGCGCCCCGGGCGGCGGTGGCGGCAAACCGGGTTGCCGAGGTACTGGACACTGAGCCTGTCATTAAGGATCCGAAGCAATCAAAACCTTTTCTTCCTGAGAAAAAGGGCGTGGTGGAGTTTAAAAACGTCACCTTCCGATATCCTGGAGCAGACGAAGATGTGCTTTTGGACATTAGTTTTACGGCCAACCCCGGTGAGACTACGGCTATTATCGGCAGCACCGGCAGCGGAAAATCCACGCTCATCAATTTGATTCCTCGTTTTTACGATGTCACCCAAGGGGAGATCATGGTGGACGGTATCGACGTCCGTCAGGTGCGCCAGCACGATCTGCGGGAAAAAATCGGCTATGTTCCTCAAAAAGGCATTTTGTTGTCTGGGACGATCGCCAGCAACCTGCGCTACGGCCGGGAAGATGCAGACGACAGCCTTTTGGAAAAATCCGCCCGGATCGCCCAGGCGACTGAGTTTATCGACACCAAGCCGGAAGGGTATGAAACCCCTATCTCACAGGGCGGAACCAATGTTTCCGGCGGTCAAAAACAGCGTTTGTCCATTGCTAGGGCGTTGGTCAAGGAAGCTGAGATCTATATTTTTGACGACAGTTTTTCTGCGCTGGACTTTAAAACCGACGCTAGTCTTCGGGCGGCGCTGAAAAAAGAACTGGGGGATGCGACAGTCATCATCGTCGCCCAGCGGATCAGTACCATTAAAAACGCAGAAAAAATCCTTGTGTTGGATGAAGGACGTCTGGTGGGGATGGGCACTCATCAAGAACTAATGCAAAACTGTGATATTTACAAGGAAATCGCCCTATCCCAGCTTTCGAAGGAGGAATTGGCATGAGTGAACCAAGGAACGGTCAGCGTCCTATGGGACCGAGACACGGCGGCCCAAGAGGGCCTATGCGGCCGGGCGAAAAAGCCAAGGACTTCAAAGGAACCATAGCAAAGCTGTTCGGCCTGATGGGACGGTACAAATTTTCCATCCTGATTGTATTGTTTTTTGCGATATTGAGCACGATTTTTACGATTGTTTCGCCCCGCATTCTGGGCAATGCCACCGACGAGATCGCCGACGGGATCATCGCTAAAAATATTTATGCCCAGGTACAGGAAAGCCTGCCGGAGGGCGTGACCCTTCCGCCGGGAACAAAAGGGGAGATCATGCTGGATCAAATTCCCCAGGAAATGAAGGAGCATCTTAACGAGCGGCAGCTTACCATGCTCAAAGAAATGGATCTGACGGTAGAACCTCAGATCAATTTTGAGCAGGTAGGAAAGATTTTGCTGTTTTTGATTGGGCTGTATGCCTTAAGCGCCGGATTTTCCTATATTCAGGGCTTTATTATGAGTGGGGTAACCCAGAAAATTACCTATACCCTTCGTCGGCAGATCTCAGAAAAGATGGATAAACTGCCGCTTAAATACTACGACGGACAAAGCCACGGGGATATTTTAAGCCGGGTCACCAACGACGTAGACACCGTCAACCAGACCTTGGGCCAAAGCCTGACTCAGATTGTCACCAGCATTACTACGCTGGTGGGCATTTTGATTATGATGTTCTCCATCAACTGGATTATGACGCTGGTGGCGCTTTTGGTGCTTCCTGTTTCGGTGCTCTTTATCAGTGTTATTGTGCGGTTTTCCCAGCGGTATTTTATTCAGCAGCAAAACTCTCTGGGTGAGCTTAACGGCCATGTGGAGGAGATGTATTCCAGCCACAATATCGTCAAAGCTTTTAACGGGGAGCAGCGCTCCATCGACCAGTTTGAGGAGATCAACAAACGCCTGGGCACCTCCGCCTGGAAATCCCAGTTTCTATCCGGTATGATGATGCCGATCATGGCATTTGTGGGAAATCTGGGATATGTGGCGGTCTGTGTGGTAGGCGGTTATCTGGCGGTAAAAGGAACGGTGACCATCGGCAATATCCAGTCGTTTATCCAATATGTGCGCCAGTTTAACCAGCCGATTTCCCAGGCGGCTAACATCATGAACGTGCTTCAGTCCACCGCTGCCGCAGCGGAACGGGTGTTTGAATTTCTGGAAGAGCCGGAGGAGATCCCCGAGGCGGAGCATCCGGTTCATTTAGAGCAGGTAAAAGGGCAGGTGACCTTTGAGCATGTCCATTTTGGTTATTCTCCCGACAAGATCATTATCAATGATTTTAGTTGTGTCATCCAGCCCGGCCAACGGGTAGCGATCGTCGGCCCCACGGGAGCCGGAAAAACCACAATGGTTAAACTTTTAATGCGGTTTTATGACGTCAATTCCGGTTCGATTAAAATCGACGGCGTGGATATCCGGGAGATGACCCGTCATGATCTGCGGGATCTGTTCGGCATGGTGCTTCAGGATACCTGGCTGTACAACGGAAGCATCCGGGAAAATATCCGGTACGGAGATTTATCCGCCACCGATGAACAGGTGGTCGAAGCGGCCAAATCCGCCCATGTGCATCATTTTATCAAAACTCTGCCCGGCGGATACGACATGGAACTGAATGAAGAGGCCTCTAACGTGTCCCAGGGACAAAAACAGCTTCTTACCATCGCCCGGGCAGTGGCGTCCAATCCAAGCATTATGATCTTGGATGAAGCGACAAGCTCGGTAGACACCCGGACAGAGGTTTTGATCCAAAAAGCAATGGACAGCATTATGCAGGGCCGGACCAGCTTTATTATCGCTCATCGCCTGTCCACTATCCGGGATGCGGACATGATTCTGGTGATGAAGGACGGCGATATTGTGGAAAGCGGAAAACACGATGAGCTGCTGGCTAAAAACGGCTTTTACGCCTCCTTGTACAACAGCCAATTTGAGGGCAAAGAAATCTGACATAAAAAGCCTGCTTGATTTCTGTCGAATTCCTTGTTATAATGTTGAAGATTAGGAAGGGCAAACGGGCTGCCCAAAAGTAGAAGTGCCCCGGTTATATGGAGGTTTGCTGTGGAGAATTTTAAAATTACCAAGCTGGAAAAAATGTTTCAGGTTTTACAGCTGTGTGAAATGGCGGATGAAATTTGGAACGAACATTTTACGCCGATCATCGGAAAGGCGCAGGTAGACTATATGCTGGATAAGTTCCAATCTCCCCACGCCATTCGGGAACAGTTGGAGCATGGATATGAATATTATATTTTTTCCATCGATGACACAGACGTGGGCTACATGGGGATTAATCCTGAGGAGGACAAGCTGTTTTTAAGTAAGCTTTATGTCAAGAAGGCCAGCAGGAAACAGGGGATTGCCCACAGGGCGATTGATTATCTATGCGACCTTTGTCGGGAAAGAGAGCTTCATTCTATTTGGCTGACGGTTAACAAGCATAACGACAATACCATCGCCGCCTATCACAAGCTTGGTTTTTCGGTGGTTCGGGAGCAGGAGACAGACATTGGCGGCGATTTTGTGATGGATGATTATGTGATGGAAAAACCGGTAGCTTAACGGATTTTCTCCGAATATAGATCGAATATAGAAAGTATAAAAAGGACTCCCGGTTATATTAAACCGGGAGTCCTTTTTATACCATTTTCTGATACCCTTTAGTTTTTATCGCGGCGTTTGCAAAGAGCCAATACACAAGCCGAGCTTAAGGCCAGTACTGCCATGAGAGCTACCGGCACGTCCGAAGTGGTGGGATTTCCACCCGTCACAGGTGCCGGATCATTGCCGTTTGTGTTATCCGTGTCAGTGCCGGTAACAGGGGTTTCCGGCGTTTTATCGGTATCCGCCGGATCGGAAGTGGTTGTGCCGGGATCTTCGGGTGTCTGGGGATCTTCGGGCTGTTCGGTGTTATCAGAGGAATCCACCGGTGCCTGTTCGCCGGTACCAACTACGAGCTCAGCTGTTACGGTTTTGTCGCCATAGGGAAATGGTTGTAAGCCCGTTCGCGAACAGCAAGTTGCTTTTTGAAATCATCGAAGGAGTAGAAACGGTGAGAGGCATAGAACTCCTCATTGTCTTTTCGGTGGCTGCGCTCTACTTTGCCGTTGTGCCTTGGCGTGTAAGGACGGATAAGTTTATGACGAATGCCCATACGTTTCAGTTCTAGTTCAAACTGCGTAGGTTTATCACTCCCCCGTGGTAACAGACGATTGGTAAATTCCAAGCCGTTATCTGTCTGGACGCATTCAATGGCATAAGGGAACTTTTCTGCGACATGGCGAAGAAAAACAGCGGAGGTATAGGTATTATGTTCGGGGAAGGCTTCTAGATAGCGGAAGCGGCTGTATTCATCCAGGAAGGTGTATTGGAACCACTGCGTTGGTTCACTTTGTCCCACAATACAGACCTGCGGAACAAACTTCACATCGATCTGCACACGCTGACCGGGATATTGCATCTGTTCATAGGGCTTGGGGATGTATTTGGGGTTAGGCAGTTTTGCCGCCATAGCACTATGTTTCCGCAGAAAGCGGTAGAGGCCGGAAATAGAACGGGTATATCCGCGTTGGCGCAGCTTTACCCAGAATACAACGATTCCGGTATTGGGATTTCTACGGCGCATATTTAAGATGAGTTTGATTTCTTCTGGAGTATGTTGATTAGGATGGCTGTGGGGACGATGGGAATGGTCGGCCAGCGACTCAAGTGTGCCATCGTAGCGTTTACGCCAACGGTAGATATATTGGCGGTTTAAGTGATAGCGGATAGCTGCTTTTGTCACACCATGTTCCAGAGAATATTCTATTACCGCTTGCCGAAACCGCATGGTTTGTGTTATCTTATTCATAGCAAATAGGATGACCTTCT
>CALXBH010000032.1 GCA_944386475.1 uncultured Clostridia bacterium
TTATACAAAAACAGCTCGGTCCACATATCCTCGTTTAACTTAGCCACCCGGGTCATATCCTGAAAACTGCCGGCGGAAAAACCGTTTTCCTCCTTAGCCTGAGGGCTTTTAATATAGGCGCTGGACACCACATGGGCGAGCTGGGAGGTAAACGCAATCGTCCGGTCATGCTGTTTGCAGGTGGCCTTGACCACCCGGCCAAACCCCAGCCGCCTGGCCAGCTGCCCTAATACCGCCACCGCATCCGGGTCGGTGCGGGGGGTAGGGGTCATAATAAAGCTCGCCCCTAAAAACAGGTCAGGCAGGGAATAAGCAAACCCCGAAAACTCCCGCCCCGCCATGGGATGACAGCCTACATACCGCACATCATGCGCTAACAGGACCGGCTCCAC
Source organism: uncultured Clostridia bacterium (assembly GCA_944386475.1). Lineage (GTDB taxonomy): Bacteria > Bacillota > Clostridia > Oscillospirales > Ruminococcaceae > Metaruminococcus. The sequence goes on from CALXBH010000032.1 coordinate 393, forward strand.
CGCTTTGACAATCTCCTCTTTTACGCCGCAGACATCGGCGGCGATACTCCCCGGCCTGAGATCCGCCGCGTGTTCCGTTAAAAAGCGGATGGTCGCCTCCGGATGCAGGCAGACAAACACCACGTCCGCCCGTTTTAAGCCGTCCGCACCAATCATCTCATCCACAGCGCCGGATCCCAGCGCCTGGCGGGCGGTATCGGCGTCCGCGTCCAGTCCCAGCACCTGATGGCCGGTGTATTCTTTAAGCGCCCGGCAAAGGGAGCCGCCGATAAGCCCTAGTCCCGCTACCGCTACTGTCAGATGAAAGTCAACAATGTCCGTCATGGTCTGTTTTCTCCTTCTCCATTTTACAGCTGTTTCCCCTCAAGCTCGCAGAGCTTTTTAACCGAATCCATCACATGGTCGAACTGGTCGGGGGTTAAGGACTGAGCGCCGTCGCACAGCGCCTTTTCCGGATGGGGATGGACTTCGATAATCAGTCCGTCTGCGCCCGCCGCCACGGCGGCTTTGGCCAGCGGCTCCACCAAGGAGGAAATACCGGTGGCATGGCTGGGATCCACAATAACCGGCAGATGGGTCATCTGCTTGAGCATGGGGATGGCCGACAGATCCAGGGTATTACGGGTGGCGGTCTCAAAGGTGCGAATACCCCGCTCGCACAGGATCACCTGGCTGTTGCCGCCGGAGAGAATGTACTCCGCGCTCATCAAAAGCTCCTGTAAAGTGGCCGAAAGCCCCCGTTTGAGGAGAATGGGCTTGTTGCAGCGCCCCAGCTCCGCCAGCATATCAAAGTTCTGCATGTTCCGTGCGCCCACCTGGATGATGTCCACATCGGCGAACAGGTCGATATTTTCCAGGCTGGTCAGCTCGCTGACGATGGGAAGGCCGGTCTCTTTTTTCGCTTCCAGCAACAGCTCAATCCCCTCGGCTTTCAGTCCCCGGAAAGCGTAGGGCGAGGTGCGGGGTTTAAAGGCGCCGCCCCGCAAAAAGGACGCTCCCGCCGCCTTGACCCGCCGGGCCGCCTCGGTCACCTGCTCCTCGGTCTCCACCGAGCAGGGCCCGGCGATGACGCTGAAATGGCCGCCGCCGAAAGCGCCGTCTCCTACCTGGACGACGGTGTCGTCCGCGTGGAATTTGCGGTTGGCGAGCTTATAAGGCTCCGACACCCGCTTAACGGTCTCGACGATGTCCAGCGCCTGCAGGTCGTCCGGGTTTACCTGGGAGGTATCCCCGATCAACCCGATAATGGTGGTATGCTCCCCCTGGGAGTAGTTGGTTTTCAGTCCCCGGTTTTGCAGGTTCCCGATAAGCTCCTCCACCTTGGCGGCAGGCGCGTTTTGTTTGAGTACGACGATCATGTTCGCTCCTTCTTTCTCAATAAATATTTTAGCGATTTAAAGCATGTGTGCGGCATGCTGCAAAAAAAGCCGCCCGCTTTGCGCGGGCGGCTTTTTACTGCTTTCTTAACGCCTGGCAGATTCCCTACCGGCTGTTAAATCGACAGCAAAAAGCGCCCGCACCGCTATAAAAGCAGCCCAGGTAATACCAAAAATACGCTTTTGCTGTCAATGCCTGTCTCATGGATAAATCTCCTTGATAAAAGTTCCGATATCAGCATCATAGCAGATATCAAAGCGCCTGTCAATAGTTTATCGCTTAAAAGCGCTAAATTTTTCGCTTGCAAAACTGGGTTTAGAAATATAGGCCCTTTCAAAACGGGATTTATGCCTGCAATTCCTGGATAAACGTTTGCATGCGTTTTGTTACAAGTTCCTCTCTATTCATTGCAACCAGCTCATCCCTGCTTACCCACTGATAGGCAATGGTTTCACCGGCCTGCAACGTAACAGCATCTTTATCGCAACTCGTTACACATAGAAACTCCACATAAATGGTGTCATTGGTGGTTATCCGGCCCACTTCCGTTAAATCATCAGAAGCTATTCCTGTTTCCTCTCGAAGCTCTCTTACCGCACAATCCAAAGGCGTTTCGCCCTGTATGGCTGATCCGCCCGCGGTAGCTTCCCACATCCCGCCAAAATGCTTGCGTCCATCCCTCTGCATAAGCAAATACGTTCCATCCGTGTGTTTTACAATGATATCACAAACTAAATGAAAAACGCCCTCAGGGATGTGTTGTCCCCGTATCAACGTCATGCCTTTTATTTTGTTTAGCTCCTGATCGTAAGCATCCCATAATTCCATCCGTCAACCTCTCCACAAACCGGCTTGCCGGCATTTACATTCCCGCCGATAAACGCTGCTCCCTTATTTCAGCACCATTAAATTAAGCCCCGTTTCATCGTCATAGGCGCGGCCGATCTCCCCCGGGAGCCTGCGGATGAAAATTTCCCCGGTGCCGCTGATAACCGCCCGGTTTACATGGCCGCCCACCACCTGTCCGTCAAGCCTGGCAAACGTCCCGTGCAGGTGCAGGTAGGGCTTTTTGTCCTTAACGGTCACCGAGCCGGTCAGGCTGGTGAGCTCCAGCGTTTCGTTCCACTGGTTTTGCACATACTGCTTGTTTGGCGCATCCAGTACCCCGGCCGACACCTCGTTGACTGCGCCCAGGCCGCTGATCTCCCCCAATAAAATGGATTCCTTTTCACACAGGGCCATCAGCGACGCCATTAACTCCTCGCCCTTTTGCAGCCGGACGGCCACCGTATCGCCTAATACTTTATACTCCATCAAACAAAACTCCCTTCCAAGCATCATGTTGTCATACAGTATAGTCCTATTATGCTTGAAAACCGGCGTTTCGTCAATGCTGTTATGCTAAAAGCTTCCTCCCCGCAGGTTGATGGTGACCGCTTTTGGCCTTGTCATCGCCTCGATGGAGTATTTTACCCCCTGAGTGCCCATCCCGGAGTTTTTCACCCCTAAAAAGGGGAAGTTGTCCGGCCCCCGCTCGGTTTTGTTGTTGATCTGCACCGTGCCCACCTCCAGGCGGCTGGCGATGGCAAAAGCCCGGTCGATGCTGCTTGTAAACACCGAGGACTGCAAACCATACTCGCTGCGGTTGGCGATCTCCACCGCCTGGGCGGCGTTTTTCACCCGCAAAATCGGGAGCACCGGGGCAAAGGGCTCGATCCAGGCAAGCTCCATATCGGTGGTCACCTTATCGATCAGCGTGGGCGCCAAAAGATTCCCCTCCCGGCGATTGCCTATGATGAGTTCCGCGCCTTTTTGCAGGGCGTCGTCGATGAGCTTTTGGGCGGCGTCCGCCGCCTCCCGGCTGATAAGCGGCGTAATAGTGACCCCTTCTTCCCGGGGGTCCCCCTGTTTTAATCGCTCGATGCGGGTCTTTAATTTTTCCACCAGCCGGCCGGCCACCGGCTCCACCGCTAAAATCCGCTTGACCGCCGTACACCGCTGCCCGGAATAGGAATAAGCGCCGTCCACAATGTTGTCGGCGGCAAAGTTTAAATCCCCGTCTTCCAGCACAATGGCCGCGTCCTTGCCGCCCAGTTCCATAATCATCGGCTTCATGGAACAGATCTGGGAGATATGCTCCCCCACCTGGGTGCTCCCGGTGAAGTTTACAAAATCCACCCCGGGATGGGTGACGGTATAGTCGCCGATCTCACTCCCCCGGCCGGTCACCGTGTTGAGCACTCCTTTCGGAAGCCCGGCCTTGTCCAGCAGATAGGCGGTCATCAGCGCGCTGACCGCTCCCTGAGTGGCCGGCTTTAACAGCACCGTATTCCCGCCCATCAGGGCCGGGGCGATTTTGGACACCGACAGGTTCACCGGATAATTAAAGGGGGAAACCGCCAGCACCGTCCCCATGGGGACCCGGCTGACAAAGGACATCTTGTTGCGGCTCCCGCCCGGAAAATTGTCCCCGAAGATTGCTTCTCCCCGGCTGTTTTTGCCCACGTCGGCGGTGTACCGAAGCAGGTCCGCCGAGCGCTTTACCTCCGACAGGGCGGATTTTTTGTCCTTGGCGATTTCCATCACCAGCATCCCGGCAATCTCCTCCGCCTGCTGCTCTAAAAGATCCGCCGCCCGGTACAAAATCTCCGCCCGCTTAAAGACCGGCGTGCGCTGCCATTTTTCCTGGGCCTGCCGGCACCCTAAAACCGCCTGGTCGATGTCCTCCCGGGACATGGCGGGCACCCGGCCGCATAGGCTCCCATCCACCGGGGAGAAGATGTCAATCCAGCGGCCGTTTGCCATCCGGTCGCCGTTTACTAAATTTTTATATTCCTGTTCAAGCAATTCCACAGCTATCTTCCTTTCCTTTTTGCGCCGATCTGTTATTAGTATGGAAAAAATCCGCTGTGTTATTACGGAAAAACCGGCAGGCTTTTTATCAAGCGCCGCCGGTTTTTAAGGATTGTTTTTTTGCTGTCTGGGAAAAATCGTTTAGCGTTTAAGGCAATACGCTGGGGAGCAAATGCTCGATCACCTTTTCCCGCAGCCGGGCTAACTCTCCCGCGTATTCCGGCCAGTCAATCCGGTTTTCGAATTCATGAGGATCTGTTTTTAAGTCCAACAGCTCCCGGTACTGATCGGCTCCCTGCTGGATATGGATGTACTTTAGCCTCCCGTCGGTGGCCGCCAAAAAGCCTTCTCCTTCCGCAAAGGCATAGGCGAGCCCTTCGCCCTTCAGCCTCTGCCGGAAGCTTTTCCCGTCCGCTTCCTCCGCCGCCGGGACGCCCGCCGCCTCCAGGCAGGTGGGCAGGATATCCAGCGAGCTGGAAAGAGCCCGGGTGCGCTCTCCTTGTGTTTGCCCCGGAAAGCGCACGATCATCGGGATGCGCCACACCGGGTCATAGCCGCAGTTATGTTTGCCCCACAGGCCGTGATCCCCCAGCATCTCGCCGTGATCCGCCGTGAAGATCACAAGCGCGTTTTCTCCCCAGGTCTCCCGGACCGCCTGTAAGATCTCCCCCACCTGATCGTCGATCAGCGCCACGTTGGCATTATAGGAGATGAGCAGACGCTTCCAATACGCTTCCCCGTAATTTTTGCAGGCGTGATCTTTAGCCGGCCCGGCCCCGTCGATATTGCCGCCGCCGTAATAGCTTTTGTGGTGGATGCGGTCTTCTCCTGCAAGCTCCCCTTCCCGCTGTATCCGGGGACGGAGTTTCGTTTCATCCACCCGGGCTTTGTACTCCCTGGGCGCGTCAAAGGGATAATGAGGGCCGGAAAAGGAAATCCAGGCGAAGGTTTGGGCCTCCCCCTTCCGGGAGCGGATATAATCCGCCGCCTTTTGGCCCACCCATGCGTCAGGATGCCATTCAGCCGGTCCCGGGAACGGGAACACCTTTTGATACTCCCCGTTCCAGACGCAGTCCCGGTAGGCTTTTAAATATCCCGCCTGCTCCAATTCCCGGCTGTAGTCGTCGTAAAACCACACCGAGACCTGCTTGTCGTCCTCCAGAATCAGATCATCGATGCCAAGGCTTTTGTAATAGTCCCGCAGGTCATATTCCTGGGTCAGTTCCGGGCGGGTGTCGCCATAGGGGACGGGAGCAAAGTGGCATTTTCCCACAACGGCGGTGCGATAGCCGCCCTGCCCCAGCCGCTGGAACAAATTAGGGACTCCCTTATCCAACGGGCATTTGCGGAAATTGGAGTAAGCCCCGTTTTTATGAGGATACCGGCCGGTCAAGATCGCGCACCGGGCCGGCAGGCACCAGGGGCTGGGCGTATAGCAGTTGTCAAAGCTCACACCCGTTTCCAAAAGCGAGTCGATATGCGGCGTCTGAATCGCCTGGTTGCCGTAACAACTCAAGGTGTCCCGGCGAAGCTCGTCGCAGGTAATCAGCACAATAGCCGGTTGTTTCATCATGGTCTCCCCCTTTTTGCCGGTGCGTTTAGTTTGCTGTTAAAATACTGATACAGCTGGCATTTAATCATCCCGTTGTACAGCTTGCGCCGCTTGGATGCCTTGGCGCCGAAAAACGTCTCGAACTTTTCGTCCGGGCTGATGATGGCAAAGCTCTGGCTTCCGGAAAGATCAAATCGTTCCCCCATCACCCGGTAGATGGCCTGGGCCTCTTTAATCTCCAGCAGCCGCTCCCCGTAAGGAGGGTTGCACACGATCACAGCGTTGTCCCGCTTGCAGGAAAACTGCCGGATATCCGCCTGTCTTGCCCGGATGCGGGGAGCGACCCCCGCTTTTTTGGCGTTTTCCAGCGTCAGCTCCACCGCCGCCGGGTCGATGTCCGAGGCATAGGCCTCAAATTCAGCGTCCTTTTTGATGCCCTCCAACCCCCTGGCCCGCTCCTGCTTCCAGAACAAAGCGGGCATCGACTCCCAGTTTTCCGCTGCAAACCGCCGGTGGATGCCGGGAGGAATGTGAAAGGCTTTTAACGCCCCTTCAATGGAAAACGTCCCCGAGCCGCAGAAGGGATCGATCAAAACCGTATGGGAACGAACGCGGGCTAAATCGAGAATCCCCGCCGCCAGCGTCTCCTTAATGGGCGCTAAGGTAGAATTTTTCCGGTAGCCCCGCTTGTGCAGGCCTGCCCCCGAGGTGTCCAAAAAAAGGCAGGCAACATCCTTATGGATGGAAAATTGCAGCTGATGGACCGGGCCTGTCTCCTCAAACCAGCTGACGTGATAGGTTTGCTTTAGCCGCTCCACCGCCGCTTTTTTGATGATCGCTTGGCAGTCGGGGACGCTTGCAAGCTTGCTGTTAAGGGACCAGCCCTTCACGGGAAACGCGTCCTTGATTCCAATAAACTCCTCCAGCGGCAGGGCTTTTACCCCCTGGAACAGTTCCTCAAAGCTGCGGGCCTCAAAGCTCCCCAGCTCGACGAGCACCCGCTCCGCCGTTCTAAGGCAAAGGTTTGCCCTGGCCACCATCTCCCAGCCGCCTGAAAAGCTCACCTTGCCGTCCTGCACCTGTACTTCCTGTCCGCCCATGCGCTTTATCTCCCCGGACAGCACGCTTTCCAGTCCAAACAAACAGGGGCAGGTAATTTT
>CALXBH010000033.1 GCA_944386475.1 uncultured Clostridia bacterium
TATTCGATGTAGTAAATTCTGCATTTCATCAAGCTGTCCCCTCGTAAAAGTGGCCTGTTTTTTGGTTAAGGAATAGGACAACCGAGGGGCCGAGGCTCAAAAAAGCCCGGAATATCAAGGAAAATCGGACGAAAGAACGGTTAAATACGGACTCAAAGCGGCCCGTCGTGCGCCTCAGTTCTCCAAGAGATAGTTTGCCTTTCAAAAATATCCAAAACCCCGAAACCATACAGTTTTCGGGGTTTTGTTATTGGGGGGTGGCGCAGCCGGGCCTTCATGCCGCCTGGCAGCCGCGGCGCCATTCATCCCCGGGATTCCTCAGGGCGGCGTGAGCATCCCGAAGGTTTAGTAGAAACTTATCAGCCGCTGGCGGAAGCAGCCGCCGCACAAAATATAAAATGGAAAGAGGAAAAACGATGCTCAATGACAAGCAGATTCTGCGCATGCTCCGAAAGCTCAAGCGCTTTGAAGGTACGCTGGATCACATGATTTTTGAAAAGGTTTGTGAACTGCCGGTCTGCGCTTACGAGACCAAGGAGCAGCTTTACAACATCCCGGACGACTCCCTGTTTAAGCCTGTGCAGCCCGGCGATGTCTGGGGCGGCGAGAATGTCTACTGCTGGTTTAAATCCAGCTATCAGGTTCCCGCAGAATATGAGGGTACGCCCTTGTATCTTCGTCCCAATGTGGGCGGCTATGAAGCCATGCTGTGGGTGGACGGCAAGCCCTTCGGAACCTTTGCGACCAAGATCGTCGTAACCGGGCACGGCAACCATTACTGCGATATGCTGGTAAAAGAGCCTAAGGCTGGTCAAAAGATCAAAATTGATCTGGAATTTTATGCCGGCCACTATGTTATGGGCTGCATGCCATTTGATGAAAACCCTCGCCGCGATTTCCGTTTCCCCTTTACCTCCATGGATATTTGCGTGAAAAACGAAGAGATCGCGAATTTTTATTTCAATCTGCGCACCCTCAACGAGCTGGTGGAAGTCCTCGACGAAACCAGCTACCGCAAGGCTGAGCTCATCAACGTCATGATGGCCCTCCACGAGGTGCTGTATTACGATCCGGCCTGTGTGAGCCGGGAAAAATTCTTCGAGGCCTTAAAGCGCGGCGAAGAAATCATGGCCCCCGCTCTGGCCCGTCACAACAGCTCCACCGCGCCTTATGCGGGTGTGATCGGCCATTCTCATATGGATACGGCGTGGCTCTGGCACATTGATGAAACCATTAAAAAGTGCGCCCGGACCTATTCCAACCAGTTGAATCTGATGGAGCAGTATCCGGAATACACCTTTATCCAAAGCTCCGCTTATCATGGAGAGGTGATTCGGGAACATTATCCCGAGCTGTTCGCCCGGATTCAGCAAAAGGTCAAGGAAGGCCGCTACGAGCCCAACGGCGGCGTCTGGGTGGAGTGCGACTGCAATATCACTTCCGGCGAATCCATGGTCCGTCAGTTTTTGTGGGGACAGCGCTTTACCCGGAAGTATTTCGGATTTACCTCGGACGCTTTCTGGCTGCCGGATACCTTCGGTTATTCCGCCGCAATCCCGCAGATTATGAAGGGCTGCGGCGTCAAATACTTCCTCACCACCAAGATGGCCTGGAACGATACCAACCAGTTCCCCTATGATACTTTCTATTGGAAGGGCATTGACGGCACGCGGGTGCTCGCCCACCTTAACAAGACCCATGTGTGGCCGGCGCCCAGGGACTTCTATGAATATATATACGGCACCAAGAGCCCGGACGCTGTCCGCCAGAAATATGTTTCCAACCGCAAGCTGATTTCCTATGGCTTTGGGGACGGCGGCGGCGGACCGCAGTTTGAAATGGTGGAAATGGCGCGGCGCTGCAAAGACCTGGAGGGCTGCCCCAAGGTGGAACACACCACTGTCAGCCGCTTCATGCAGGAACTGGAGGAAAACGTCAAGAATCCCGACACCTACAACGGCGAGCTGTACCTGGAACTGCACCGGGGCACCCTGACCAACCAGCACAATATCAAGCGCCACAACCGCTTGTCGGAAATTGCCCTGCACAATCTGGAATATCTCACTGTATATAACGCGGTGGAAAAGCAGGAGCCTGCCAGTGATGCGGCCTACCGTGACTTGCAGGGCACCCTGCTGGTGAATCAGTTCCACGACATCCTCCCCGGCACCTGTATCCCCAGGGCTCACAAAGAATCTCTGGAGCAAACAGAGGCGCTTTTGGAAAAATCCGCCGTCCTTATCCGTGAAGCTGCCGCACCGGCTGCTTCTGACAACCAGGTCACAGTGATCAACACCACCTCTGTCGCCCGCTGCGAGACGGTTTATCTGGATTATGTCCCCGGGATGCGCGTACAGGGCAGCTATGCCCAGCAGATTGTGGATACCCTCCAAAACGGCCGCAAGCTGGCCGTAGCCGGCGTCAAGCTCCCTCCCTATGGCAGCACCGTTCTCACTCTGGAGCCCGGCGAGCCGGAGGGAGGCTCCGCCTTCTGTCTGGACGGTCAGAACCTTTGCACCCCTTTTGCCAAGGTGGAGTTCGATGACCGCGGCTATATAAAATCCTTCTATGACACAAAAGCGAACCGCGAACTCACGGGCGAGGGCTACGCTTTCAACACCTTCTTGGTCGCGGAGGATCTTCCCGTCGATTGGGATAACTGGGATGTGGACGCCGATTTACAGATGAAGTTTCAAGACTGCGCCGCCCTCCTGTCTCGGGAAGTGGTCGCCAACGGCCCCGTGGAGCTGCGCATCCGCAGCCGCTATCAGCTGACAGAAAAGTCCGCCATCACGCAGGATATGGTCTTCTCCGCCGACAGTCCTCTGGTCCGTTTCGAGACGATGATGGACTGGCAGGATGACCACCGTTTCCTGAAAACAGCCTTTGATACCAGCATTTTCAACGATTTTGTCCGGCAGGAGATCCAGTTTGGCTACCTCAAACGCCCCACCACCCGGAACAACTCGGTGGATCAGGCGAAATTCGAGGTGCTCAACCACAAATATACCGACCTTTCCGAATCCCGCTACGGCGTTTCGATTCTAAACGACTCCAAATACGGTATTTCTGCCTATGAAGGCCAGCTGCGCCTGTCCTTGCATAAGGGCGGCCTGCGCCCGGACTTTAACGGCGATAAGGGACAGCATTACTGCGAATACGCCTTCCTGCCCCACAACAGCGCGTTCTCCGCTGAATCTGTCATCGAGCCCGCCTACGCGTTTAACTACAAGCCGGTAATCCTATCCGGCGCCCGGGAGATGGATTCCCTGATTGGCAGCGGATGCTCCAACGTGATTGTGGAGACCATCAAGGCCTGCGAAGACAGTGAAAACGCTTTCATCGCCCGTATGTATGAGGCGGAAGGAACCTATACCCACGCGGACATCCAGCTTGGCTTCACGCCCAAGGCGGTGGAACTGACCAACATGCTGGAAGAAAAGCAGCAGGATCTCCCCGCAGAAGAGTCCCTGCACCTTACCTTCCGTCCCTTTGAGATTAAAACCGTGAAGATTTCTTATTAAACGTATCTTCCGAAAAAATCAGAGGGTTTGTAAACCTACGCGGTACTAAGAAAATTTAGTATGGCCTTAAAGCGGGCCGTCCTATGCGCCTTCGTTCTCCAAGAGATCGTTTTTTCTCTCGATATTTTTAAAGAAACAACAGGGGATGTTTTCCTTTTGGAAAGCATCCCCTGCGTTTCGCGTTTTATCTCTCAAAAGGGAGGGCGCTTTTACCCACTGCCACAGGAAAGGAACGGTTACACCTACTTATGAAACTGGAAAACAACCTGGGAACAGATCCTATTAAAAAGCTGGTGATCCGGCTGGCAATCCCCGCCATGCTGGCCCAGTTCGTCAATGTATTATACAGCATCGTGGACCGGATGTATATCGGCAATATCCCCGAAATCGGGGAGACCGCCCTGGCGGGGGTGGGCATCTGCGGCCCCATTGTCACCATGATCTCCGCCTTTGCTTCCTGGATCGGGGTGGGCGGCGCGCCGCTTTTAAGCATCCGCCTGGGCGAGAAAAACACCCGGGAAGCCCGGCAGGTGCTGGCAAACTGCTTTGTGCTGCTGTTGGGGATGGCCGCCGCCATCACCGTTCTGGCCCTTTTCTTAAAGGAGCATCTGCTCTGGTGGTTCGGCGCTACTAAAGCAAACTTTTCTTACGCCGAAACCTATATGACGGTTTATGTTTTGGGCACCGTGTTTAACATCCTGGCTTTAGGGCTTAACCAGTTTATCATCTGCCAGGGGTTTGCCAAAATCGGGATGGCCTCGGTGGTGTTGGGGGCGGTCTGCAACATCGTGCTGGATCCCGTCTTTATTTTCGGCTTTAACATGGGGGTTGCCGGGGCGGCGCTGGCCACCGTTATCTCCCAGATGGCGTCCTGCGCCTTCGCGCTGATTTTCCTGTTCAGCAAGCGGGTGCCGGTTCCCATTAACTTTGGCGGCTATTCTTTTGCAGTCTGCCGCCGGGTGCTCACGGTGGGGTTTACTCCCTTTTTAATTATTGTGTTTGACAATGTGCTGATTATCGCCCAAAACGTGGTGCTGCAGCGGTTTGGCGGAAATGAGGCGGATATCCTTCTTACCTGCAACACCATCGTCCAAAGCCTGATGCTGATGATTACCATGCCGTTAGGGGGCATCACCGGCGGCACCCAGACCATTCTGGGCTTTAATTACGGGGCAGGGGACAGCCACCGGGTTTTGCAGGCGGAAAAACAGATCGTCAAGGTCTGTCTGATCTTTACCACGGTGATGTTTGTGCTGGCCCAGGCAGGCTGCGGGCTGTTTGTTCAGATCTTTACCCGGGAGCCGTTATACCTTTCCATGAGCCAGCAGTTTATCCGCATTTATACCCTGGGCGTAATTCCGCTGGCGATCCAGTACGCCTTTGTGGACGGCTATACCGGCATGGGGATTGCCAAAATGGCCCTGCTGCTCTCCTTTATAAGGAAGGGGATCTATCTGGCCCTGGTGGCGCTGCTGCCGGTCTTTTTCGGCGCCTCAATGATCTTCTGGGCGGAGCCTGTTTCGGATGTATCCGCGGCCATCATCACCGGCATTACCTTTGCCATGACCATCCGCAAAATCCTGGAGCGAAGGAAGGCCGAGCTGCGGTTCCGATAAAGTACTATATATATAGGGGTAAAAAGTCGAATAAAAAGCCATTTTGATCGTCATATCATCTAGATTATCTGTTTTATTCACCCTCTCTTTTGTGCGTTTCGACTTTTGCAGCATTGTGAAAATTGCCGGAACCCATCTTTTTTTCCGAAAAATCAATGTTTTTCCCGTTTCCAGCGGCTTTTTGCGGCTTTTTTTCCGCAATTTTCCGTTTATTGCCCGTGTTAAAATATACAATTTGTATATACACAAATATAAAATACATTTTGTCCCGTGTTATTGCCATTTAATGGCAATAAATATAAAAGTTACGATTTAGTAAATCCCCCAAAAACGGCGAACCATTCCCCTTGTCACAATTTACAAAAAAATGCGGATTTCCTTGTTTTAAAGCGCTTTCCTGAAACGTTTTTTGTAACTTTTTCGTGATTATCACCAAAAATGTCTCTTTTAAACTTCTTGACAAAGGCGATATGCGTGAATATAATAGCTACAAAACGGTTACAATGGTAACAAAATACAAAGGCGGATCGTTTTTCCCGCCTTTTGTTGAAGGAGTTTTTTATGAGTACGTTTTTGAAAAAGCTGACCTCTGCCGCACAGAACTTTACAGTTCGCGGCATCGCGGTAAGCATCCTGGGCGTGGCACTGATGGGCGTGATGACCGGTATCACCATCGCCTCCAATGCGGTGTACATTCATGATGGAGAAGACGTAACGCTGGTATACACCACCGAAAAAGACCCCCAGAATATTTTGGACGATCAGGAAATCACCCTTGGCTCCAACGATAAGATGGAGTTTTCCGGTTTTGAAGACAACACCGGTTCTATCACCATCAAACGCGCTTTTGACGTCACCGTCACCGCGGACGGGGAAACCAAAACCGTCTCTTTAGCGGAGGGCACCGTGGCCGACGCTTTGGAAAAAGCGGATGTCACCATGGCGGACGAAGATCTGATTAATGTCTCTTTAGAAGAGACCCTGCACCCCGGAACCGAAATCACCATCAACCGGGTGACCACCCGCATGGTGGAGAAAACCGAGGAGATCCCCTTTAACGTAGTGGAAAAAGAAACCCCCATGCTCAAAAAGGGCACCACTAAGGTCGCCACGGTAGGCGTGGCCGGCGAAGCCGTTACCACCTCGGAGGAAACCCTGGTAGACGGCGAAGTTGTAAAATCCGAGTTTGTTGAGAAAACCCAGACCAAAGATCCGGTGGATCAGGTGGTTTTAGTGGGCACTGCCCCCGAGACCCCCGTGTCCGAGGTAACTCCGCCCAGCAGCTTGCAGCTCACCGGCGACGGCGTCCCCGGCGACTACACCAAGGTCCTCACCGGCAAAGCGGCGGCTTACAGCGCTTATGAGGGCGCCAAAACTGCCAGCGGCCGTTATGCGATCCCCGGCCATGTGGCTGTAAACCCCAACATCATCCCCTATGGCACCAAGCTGTATATCGCCACCCCCGACAACTCCTTTGTCTACGGCTATGCCGTGGCGGCGGACACCGGTACCGCGCTGATGGACGGCCGGATTCTGGTGGACTTGTACTTTAACACCTATGAGGAATGCTGCGACTTCGGGATCAAAACGGTGAATATCTACGTGTTGGACTAGGATAAATCTCTCCCTTTTTGCAAACGGGAAATAGGAACCGGCGGAAAGTTTTCCGCCGGTTTTTGTTTGCAAAAAAACTTTAAAACAAGCGAAAGCGTATCCCCTTAAGGCCTCTCCTTGAGGAGAAAAAGCGCGGTTTCGCGGCTTTTGGCCGCGAAATGCGGGCCATCCTTTCCGGCCCGCAAGCGGTTTTTAGAAGGGTGGTGCAAAGCGGCACCCTTTACCACCTCATCCGACCCGGCTGCGCCGGGCCACCGCGCTCTGCCAAGAGGGTCTCCTTGTAGGAGAAGGCAAAAGCGTATCCCTTAAGGCTTCTCCCTGGGGAGAAAAACCGCGGTTTCGCGGCCTCTCCCTGGGGAGAGGCTCCGCCGCAGGCGGTGGTGAGGGGGATCAAGCGCCGTGTTCGTCCTTCCCACCTCATCCGGCGGCTAACGTCGCCGCCTTCTCCTAGCAGGAGAAGGCATCTCTTTCACGGCCTCTCCCTGGGGAGAAAAAGCGCGGTTTCGCGGCCTCTCCCTGGGGAGAGGCCCCGCCGCAGGCGGTGGTGAGGGGGATCAAGCGCCGTGTTCGTCCTTCCCACCTCATCCGGCGACTGACGTCGCCGCCTTCCCCTAAAAGGGGAAGGCAAAAACACTCCCCGGCAAGCGGTAGGTTTAACCGGCCATGGCATCCACGGGTACCATTACCTCCATTACGCCGTTGTCCGAGCTTTGGGGCTGCGTCCCCTTAGGCGTACAGCCGCAGATAAGGGCGCACAGGGATATAACCGCTAACAGCAACGCTGCTTTTTTCATGTTGCTTTCCTCCCTTTTCAATCCTTTGCTATTACTTTTTACCCTTTGGCCCATTTTATTCAAAACCGGCGAAAAACAACGAAAACAAAAGTATTTGCCAGATAATCGCCCATAATTAGCCAAACGAGGATTTGTTAATAGATTATCATTGTAGCTTTTTATCATGCTAAATTGTAAAATAAACTATATTGAGATTAGTCTGTATAAAAGACGACAGGGAGGACTTTATCATGTTAAAACGGGTTTTTGCGGCGGCCCTGACGGGGGTGCTCGCCCTTTCTCTGCTGGCAGGCTGCCAGCCTCAGGAAAACACCGGCACAGGCTCTAACGCCAGCGGTGTTTCCACCGGCTCCTGGGATGGGAAGACCTTGGTGGTGGGCGTGGACGACAAGTTTGCCCCCATGGGATTCCGGGATGAAAACAACGAGATCGTAGGCTTTGACATCGACCTTGCCAAGGCGGCGGCGGAGCATATGAACTGCGAAGTGGAGATCAAGGCCATCAACTGGAACAACAAGACCATGGAGCTTAACAACGGCAATGTGGACGTGATCTGGAACGGCCTGACCATCACCGACGAGCGCAAACAGGATATGCTGTTCACCAAGCCCTACCTTGCCAACGAGCAGGTAGTGGTTGTTAAAAACGACAACAGCGAGATCAACGCCATCAGCGACCTGGCGGACAAAAACGTCGTGCTTCAGGAGGATTCCTCTGCACTGGAAGCTTTTCAAAAGCAGGAAGTTTATAATGAAGTGGCAAACCTGGCTAAAGTAGCCGACAATGCCATGGGCTTTTTGGAGATCAAAAACGGCACCTCCGACGCTTTGGTGGTAGACTCGGTGGTAGCAAAATACTATATTGAAAAAGAGCCTGACACCTACCGGATCGTCGGCGAGGCTTTGGCTCCTGAGGAGTACGGCATCGGCATTAAGAAGGGCAACGAGGATCTTTTAAACAAGCTCCAGGCGGCTTTGGACACCATGTGGGAAGATGGTACCGCGGCGGAAATCTCCGAAAAATGGTTCGGAGAGGATCTTTTGCTCCGGGATTAACAGCCGAAAGGAAGCATAACGGCTTTTACAAACGTTTTTACAAAGCCGGGCGGAAAACTGCCCGGCTTTATGTTTGCCGTATATCCAAACCACCTTATCGTCTTGCAATGGAAAATGTTATTAAACATTTTCCTGGCGCACCGGTTTGGATGATCAAAACATCTAACCGAGGTTTTTCGACAGTCTGGATGTTGGGCGGAAAACTGCCCGGCTTTTGTTGTGATAAAACCGCGTTTTTCCGGGAGGGAAATTATGGATTTTAATTATTTGTGGTCGGTTGTCCGGATGATCCTGCTGGAAGGGGTGGGGAAGACCCTGCTTTTGTTTGCCGTGGTCATCGTCATCTCGATCCCTCTGGGATTTTTGGTCACCCTGCTCTCCAAATGCCGGGTGCCCCCTCTGCGCTGGATTGCCAACGCCTATATCTTTATCATGCGGGGAACCCCTCTGCTGTTGCAGTTAGTGTTCATCTTTTACGGCTTTCCCATCATCGGAAATTCGCTGGCCTCAGCGTTTCATATGGAATTTTTCCGGGACCTGTTCCAATTAGAGCGGATGAACGCGGCGTTTTTAGGCTTTTCGTTAAACTACGCGGCCTATTTTGCCGAGATCTTCCGGGGCGGCCTGCTGGCCATTGACAAGGGCCAGTACGAGGCGGCCAAGGTGCTGGGCTTTTCCAAGCCCGCCACCACCATGCGGATTATCTTCCCCCAGATGATCCGGGTGGCCCTGCCCAGCGTGGCCAACGAGACCATCACCCTGATCAAAGACACCTCCCTTTTGTACGCAGTAGCCATCCAGGAGACCATCAATGTGGCTCAGAGCATCGTCAACCGGGACTCCAACATCCTCCCGCTGGTGGTAGCGGCGGCGGTGTATTTGGTGCTGGTGTTTATCCTCACCATCTTCTTCAAGTGGCTGGAAAGCAAGTTTAACCACGACAAACCCAAAAAAGGCCGCAAAAAACGCCTGGCCAGCCCGGAACAATCCCTGTGAAAGGAGCAAACCCCATGAATATGATCGAGGTAAAAGGCCTGAAAAAATCCTTCGGCTCCCTGACCGTGCTGGACGGCGTGGACTTTTCCGTAAACAAAGGGGATGTGGTGGCGGTGATCGGCTCCTCCGGCTCGGGGAAGTCCACCATGCTCCGCTGTTTAATCGACCTGGAACGGGCCTCGGGCGGCACCATTGAAATCCAGGGAAACCCTTTAGTAAAGGACGGGGTCTATGTGCCGGAAGCCCAGCGGAAAAAAGCTATCTCCAAAATGGGGATGGTGTTCCAGCACTTTAACCTGTTCCCTCACATGACCGTGCGGCAGAACCTGGAGCTGGCGCCCAAAGTGGTACAAAAGCTGGATAAGGAGCAGATCCGCCGGGACAGCGAGGAGCAGCTGGCAAAGGTGGGCCTTTCTGACAAAGCAGACGAGTATCCCGCCAATTTAAGCGGCGGCCAGCAGCAGCGGGTGGCCATCGCCCGGGCGCTGATGATGAAGCCGGACATCCTTTTGTTTGACGAGCCTACCTCCGCTTTGGACCCCGAACTCACCGGCGGCGTGCTGGAAGCCATCCGGCAGCTGGCAGAAGAGCATATGACCATGATGATTGTCACCCACGAGATGAATTTTGCCAAAAACGTAGCTCATCAGGTTTTGTTTATGGACAGCGGTAAAATCTTAGAACAGGGCCCGCCTCAGGAGATCTTTGAAAATCCCAAGGCCGCCCGGACCAAAGAGTTTTTGTCCACCATTTCAAAATAACGGCAAAAAGGCTGTCTTAGGTGTCAACAATCCTTCAAAAAGGCGGTTGGAAAGGAGCCGATACCAATGCTGATCGATTTTCATTCCCATGTGCTGCCCGGCATGGACGACGGGGCAAAAGACCTGGCCACCTCCCTGATGATGCTGGGGGAGATGCAGCGCCAGGGGATCGCTTTGGTGATGGCCACCTCCCATTTTTACCTGATAGAAAATTCCATAGCGGAATTTTTGGACCGCCGGAACACCGCTTACCGGCATCTCATGGCCGGGGCCGACGCCAGCGGCGCGGTGATCCCTCCTGTCCGCCTGGGGGCGGAGGTGCATTTGACAAAAGGGCTTTCGGCGGAGCCCGACCTTGCAAAGCTCTGTTTAGAAGGCACCCGGTGCCTGTTATTGGAACTGCCCTTTGCTTCCTGGCCGGGCTGGGTGGTGGATGCCGTTGGCGAAATAAGATCCCGGGGAATTTCTCCCATCCTGGCCCATGTAGAACGGCAGGCAGGCTACCCGGGAAACGAGGATCTGATCGCGAGGCTTTTGGCTATGGATCTGGCGGTGCAGATAAATGCCGAGTCCATCCTCTCCCGGGAGGAACAGCGGTTTTGCCTTAAACTCATTAAAAATGGGGTGACCGTTGTTTTAGGAAGCGATACCCACAACCTGTCCTCCCGGCCGCCCCGGCTCAAAGAAGCCGCCGGGGTGATCCGCAAAAAGCTGGGGGATTCATACTTACAGGCTATCGAGCAGGCGGGGCAGCGGCTGCTCCAGCTGGCATAGAAGACACAAAGGGGTGCAAGCAGGGATGTTTGCACCCCTTTTTTGATATGAAAGGGATACGCTTTCTGCCTTCTCCTTGTATCCCCTCACCACCGCCTACGGCGGAGCCTCTCCCCAGGGAGAGGCCATGAAATCGCGCTTTTCTCCTCGTGGAGAGGCCTGTTGGGAGAGGCCACGAAAGG
The DNA here is from genome assembly GCA_944386475.1 of uncultured Clostridia bacterium. Taxonomy (GTDB): domain Bacteria; phylum Bacillota; class Clostridia; order Oscillospirales; family Ruminococcaceae; genus Metaruminococcus. The sequence continues at coordinate 11,317 of CALXBH010000033.1, forward strand.
GATGCAATTTGCCTTCTCCTATGAGGAGAAGGTGGCGCGTCAGCGCCGGATGAGGTGGAAAGGGAGCCGCTTTGCGGCTCCCTTCTGAAAAACCGCTTGCGGGCCGAAAGCATGGCCCGCATTTCGCGGCCAAAAGCCGCGAAACCGCGCTTTTTCTCCTCGGGGAGAGGCCTGTTGGGAGAGGCCCGTATTCCTCCCCCTGAGCAGGTTAGCTAATTTTTTTACTCCCTTAAAACCGAATCCGTTCATAATAGAGATTTTACAAAAATCTGCTGGTTTTTTGCAAATCATTCGCTATAATAGTAAATTGAGGAAGTTTTTTGGTTTTATGTGACAAAATGTTAACAACCAAAATATTCTGTTGTTTTCCTTTTTCGGGATTTTATAAAAATCGGACGCCGGATCCCCCGGCAGAAAGGTCTTGAAGAAGTATGAGAAAGACAAAAATCATCTGTACCCTGGGCCCTGCTACGGATAAAAGCGAAAACATTGTGCGGGACTTAATGCTGTCCGGCATGAATGTGGCCCGCTTCAATTTTTCCCATCAGACCCACGAGGAGCACAAACGGCGGCTGGACACCATCGTCCGCCTGCGGGAGGAGCTCAACCTCCCCATCGCTACGCTGTTAGACACCAAAGGGCCTGAAATCCGTTTGAAAACCTTTAAAAACGGCAGGGTGGAACTAAAATCAGGGGACAAATTCACCCTGACTACCCGGGACATCGAAGGGGACGAAACCATCGTAGGCGTTTCGTTTGTTGATCTTCCCAAGGATGTCACCAAAGGAAACCGCATTTTGATTGACGACGGCCTGATCGAACTGCGGGTGGAAGAGGTGGACGGCACAGATATTTTGTGCACCGTCATCAACGGGGGAACCGTCTCCAATACCAAGGGGGTCAACGTTCCCGGCGTTTCCCTTTCCATGCCCTATATCAGCGAAAAGGATGAACAGGATATTATCTTCGGCATCAAAAACGGGTTTGATTTTATCGCCGCGTCCTTTACCCGCTCCGCCGACGACATTATGCAGATCAAGCAGATCTTGAACCACCACAACTGCCATGACATCCGCATCATCGCCAAAATCGAAAACGCCGAGGGCGTAGCCAACATTGACGACATCCTGCGGGTTTCCGACGGCATCATGGTGGCCCGGGGCGACATGGGGGTGGAAATCCCCTATGAGCAGATTCCCGCGCTGCAAAAAATGCTCATCAAAAAAGGCTATAACGCCGGCAAACAGGTGATTACCGCCACCCAGATGCTGGATTCCATGATGAAACACCCCCGTCCCACCCGGGCGGAAACCACCGACGTGGCCAACGCCATCTACGACGGCACCTCGGCCATCATGCTCTCGGGCGAAACCGCCGCGGGCGATTACCCGGTGGAATCCTTGAAAGCCATGGTCAAAATCGCCGTGCGCACCGAAGAGGATATCGATTACCAGAAACGCTTTAACATGCGGGACACCCGGGAGGCTCCCAACGTCACCAACGCCATCTCCCACGCGACGGTCACCACTGCCCACGACATGGGCGCGGCGGCGATCATCACCGTCACCAAAACCGGCCAGACCGCCCGCATGATCAGCAAATACCGGCCCATGTGCCCCATTATCGGCTGTTCGGACAACGCAAAGGTCCGCCGCCAGCTCAATTTGAGCTGGGGCGTCACTCCTGTGGCGGTGGAAGAAAAAACCAACACCGACGAACTGTTCGCCCATGCGGTGGACTGCGCTATTCGGGACGGGCTTTTGGATAACGGCGATCTGGTAGTCATCACCGCGGGAATCCCGCTGGGGATCTCCGGCACCACCAACATGCTCAAGGTCCATGTGGTGGGGAATGTGCTGGCTTCCGGCACTGGCGTATCTCCCGGCGTGGTGTGCGGCAACCTCTGCGTCTGCGACGACGAGGCTGAAGTGCTGCGGGATTTTAAAAAGGACGACATCCTGGTCATCCCCCACACCAGCAACGCCATTCTGCGGCAGCTGAAAAACGCCAAAGGCATCATCACCGAACAGGATGGGCTGCAAAGTCACGCCGCTGTGGTAGGCATGGCGTTGGATGTGCCGGTCATCATTGGCGCTCACAACTGCACCAAACTGCTAAAAAGCGGCTGGACGGTAATGATGGACGCTAACCGCGGCATTATCTGCTCCGACTCCAACACCCTGAAATAACGCTTTGTAACATCCGCCGCCTGGCTGTTTGCCGGCGGCGGATGTTTTTCACAGCGGGACAACGCCCGGACGCGGCATCCCATGGTTTTTTCTTGACAACCAGCGGGGAACGTGCTACCATAAACTTAAACTTTGAAAAAGCGTCGATGAGGAACCGCCGTTTCCGGGGTTTTTGCTCAGAGAGGCGCGCACCGGGTGCTTTCCCGGAGCTGAAAGCGCGCTGCAAAACGGGAAAACGGCCACCGCCCTCGGAGCCCGCGGCAAAATCCGCGGCGGGGAGCAAGCCCCCGTTATCCGTCCTGCGGTTTCAAAAGAGCGGCTGCGGCCCTGTTCCGGCAGGGAAGGGGCGCGGCAAGTTGGGTGGAACCGTGGAGTGTCTTTAAAATCAGAACACTTCACCCCAATCGGGGGTGAAGTGTTTTTTATTGCCTCATCTTCCTCCCCTTGGTATCAAAAGGCAAAACTGCGCCAGACTGCTGGCAGGAAAGGAAGCGTTCTATTATGGCACTGATTACCTTAAAAGGCGGCGTTCAGAAAGAGTTCCCGGCGGGAACCTCCATTGCCGACATCGCCAAAGAATTGGGCATGGGGCTTTATAAAGCCGCCTGCGCCGGAAAAATTGACGGGGTTCCCTGCGATTTGCGCACCCCGGTTACCGAAGACTGCTCGGTGGAAATTGTCACCTTCGACGACCCGGACGGCAAGCACGCCTTTTGGCACACCGCCTCCCATTTGCTGGCCCAGGCGGTCAAGCGGCTGTACCCCGAGGCGAAATTCGCCATCGGCCCGGCCATTGAAAACGGCTTTTACTATGATTTCGATGTAGAGACCCCCTTTGGCCCCGAGGATCTGGAAAAGATCGAAAAAGAGATGAAAAAGATCGTCAAGGAAGGCCTCCCTCTGGAGAAATTCGAGCTCCCGCCTGAGGAAGCCGTCAAATTCCTTGAGGAAAAAGGCGAGCCCTATAAAGTGGAGCTGGCCGAAGAGCACGCCGGCAAGGGCGAACCCATCAGCTTTTACAAACAAGGGGAGTTTACCGACCTGTGCGCCGGCCCCCATCTGATGAGCGTTTCCCCCTTAAAGGCGGTAAAACTCACCAACTGCACCGGCGCCTACTGGCGGGGCGACGCCAATAACCGGCAGCTGTGCCGGGTTTACGGCATCGCGTTCCCCAAGGCCAGTGAGCTGGAAGAGTACCTCACCCGGCTGGAAGAGGCCAAAAAACGGGATCACCGGAAGCTTGGCAAGGAACTGGGCTTGTTCACCATTATGGAAGAAGGCCCCGGGTTCCCGTTCTTCCTGCCCAAGGGGATGATCTTAAAAAACACCCTGATTGACTACTGGCGGGAAGTCCACCAGAAAGCCGGATATCATGAGATTTCCACCCCCATGATTCTCAACCGCTCGCTGTGGGAGCGCTCCGGCCACTGGGATCACTACCGGGAGAACATGTACACCACCGTCATCGACGACACCGATTTCGCCATCAAGCCCATGAACTGCCCCGGCGGGATTTTGGTGTATCAAAACGACCTGCACTCCTACCGGGATCTGCCCCTGCGGATGGGAGAGCTGGGTGTGGTCCACCGGCATGAGCTTTCCGGCGCCCTTCACGGCCTGATGCGGGTGCGCTGCTTTACTCAGGACGACGCCCACATCTTTATGACCAAAGACCAGATCACCGACGAGGTGAAAGGGGTCGTGTCGTTAATCGACAGCGTTTACAGCCTGTTCGGCTTTAAATACCATGTGGAGCTCTCCACCATGCCCGAGGATCACATGGGCAGCGACGAGGACTGGGAGATGGCCACCAATTCCTTAAAATGCGCCCTGGAACAGCTGGGCAAGCCCTTTGTAATCAACGAAGGGGACGGGGCGTTCTACGGCCCCAAGATCGACTTCCATCTGGAGGATTCTTTGGGCCGCACCTGGCAGTGCGGCACCATCCAGCTGGACTTCCAGCTCCCCGAGCGGTTTGAGCTGGAATACACCGGTGCGGACGGGGAAAAACACCGCCCTGTTATGATCCACCGGGTGGTGTTCGGCAGCATCGAGCGGTTTATCGGCATTTTGACCGAGCACTTTGCCGGGGCGTTCCCGGTGTGGCTGTCCCCGGTGCAGGCGATCGTTTTGCCCATCAGCGAAAAACAGGCGGATTACGCCCGCAAGGTCAAAGACGCTTTGGCCGAACAGGGTATCCGGGTGGAGCTGGACGACCGCAGTGAAAAGATCGGTTACCGCATCCGGGAAGCCCAGCTGCAGAAGATCCCCTACATGCTGGTGGTGGGCGACAAGGAAGCCGAAGCGGGCACCGTGTCGGTCCGGGCAAGAAAGGGCGTGGATTTGGGCGCCATGAGCCTTGAGGATCTCACCGCCAAGATCAAGGACGAAATCGCCAGGAAGGTCTCCGGGTTAGAAGAGGAATAAAAAATTCCTGCGCTGTTTGCTAAGGTGCGCAGTCATATAAGAAAGGATCTGCTTGTTATGGAAAACAAATTTATCGTGGAAACCTCCGCCCGTCACGTCCATGTGACCAAAGAAGCGCTGGCGGCCCTGTTCGGCCCTGACGCTGCCCTCACCAACAAAAAGGACCTGTCCCAGCCCGGGCAGTTCGCCTGTGTGGAGCGGGTGGATGTGGTAGGCCCCAAAAACACCCTGAAAAACGTCACCATCTTAGGGCCGGAGCGCTCCGCCACCCAGGTGGAGGTCAGCGCCACCGACGCCCGCACGTTGGGCCTCCCCGCCGTGGTCCGGGAGTCCGGCGACATTGCGGGCACCCCCGGCTGCAAGCTGGTGGGCCCCTGCGGAGAGGTGGAGCTAAAAGAGGGCGTTATCGTGGCCAAACGGCATATCCACATGACCCCCGAGGACGCCAAAACCTTCGGCGTATCCGACAAGGAGATCGTCTGGGTGGATATCGACACCCCCGAACGCAGGCTCTGCTTTGGGGATGTGGTGGTCCGGGTGTCGGAGAAATTCGCCCTGGCCATGCACTTGGACACCGACGAGGCCAACGCCGCCGGATGCGCTGGCCAGGTGTACGGCACCATCGCGAAACGGTAAACTTGATTTTTCGCAATCAAAAATAGTCGCAGAGGATTCCCTCTGCGACTATTTTGGTTTATGGGGGTCGAATGAGGTGATTTCTCCACAATCTGCCTTCTCCTTTTAGGAGACCCTCTTGACAGAGCGCGGTGGCCCGGCGCAGTCGGGTCGAATGAGGTGGTATAAACGAGCAAACTGGCTTTTGCCCCTCACCATCGCCCTTTTGTTTCATACCAATAGTATAATTATAATTTGATTTTACCGTTAGGACGCTTTAAAGTCGCTGAATTTACAGGAAAGATCCAGGGAGGGGATCAAAAGCTCCACAAAAGCGCCGGTTTTTTTGTTTAAAGAAAGGGTAAACGCCCCGTTATCGTTTTCCCCGGTGATGGAGGCGGTGTCCCCTTTCACCTTGACATTCATCCCGCTGTCCCCCATAGCGGAGTTGATAGCGTCCACAATGGCGCTGGTCATGGCTTTTACCGCCAGCCCATCCTCCTGTAGATGGAGGGTCAGCCCCTTATAAGACACCTGCACCGTTTCCCCTTCATAGGAAAAGGTCATCCCGTTTAGCACCTCGGGAGAGGTGAGCACCGCCGTAAAAGCGCCTGGGGCGGTGCGGCTGAAATCCACAGTAGCCGAAAGATCCCCGAAGGTAATATCCCCCTTGGCAGTAAAGCTGCTGTTCATGGGAGTGGTGGTCTCGCTGGGAGCAGGGGACTCGTCCTTTCCGGCGCAGCCTCCCAGGAAGAGGATGATGACAAGGGAAAGCACTGCCGCCAGCCATTTTTTCATAAAAAATCAGCCCCTTTTTCCAGAGTTCATCGCTACACTCTATGAAAAAGGGGCTTTGTTTATGCTTTTATCCCATAATAGCCGGTCAGATGGTCAGCACGCCGTCCTCGCTGATAAACAGCAGGAGGATTTCCTCCTCTTCGCCGGTGGCGGCGTTGACATACACAAGCACCTGCTGGCCCTCTTGATCTTCGCACAAAAACTCATAGCAGGAAATCTCGCTGAGGCCGTCGCTGGGGATCACTGCCCGGCGGGACTGGGTGATGGTGAGGGTCTGGCTCACCGACTCTTTGGCCCGCTCCAGGGTGAGGGTGGGGGAGGGGATGGCCCGCTCCTCGTGGTTGACAAGATAGCCCCTGGCGTCAAAGCCCACAATCTCCCCGGTGTCCAACGCCACGTTTACCTTGATGAGATCGGGATACACCGTGACGTCATTCTGCTCGTAAGCAAAATTCACGGTGAGCACCCCGCCGGTGGCTTCGTAATAGGATTCCCGCATGCTTTTGATCTCCATTTTGGTGAGGTATTCCCGGGCCAGCTGGCGGCCTTTTTCCACCGAAAGGGTCTGGCTTCCCACCACCCGGGAATTTAACATCGAGCAAAGGTAGCCGCCCTGCTTGGTCACCGACACAAAGGCGTCCCCGGCGGAAAAGCCGTAGGTGGGCATGCTGCCCTCCTCATCCCCCGAGGGGGTGAGCTCGGTGGACGCCACCCCCAGCGCTTTGGCCGCCTTCGCCTTAGCGGCGTCCTGGGTGACCGTTTCCTTGCCGGTGGTCATGCGGGGATCCCGCTCCAAAAGATGGTCGGAAAACGGCCCGTCATAAATCAGGGTGGGATAGTCGTTCATCTGGCTTTCAAAGTCCAAAAAGCCGTCCGCCAGGGTGGAAAGCTCCTGGGCGCCGCCCTGATTTTCCAGAGTGGACTTTACCTTCTCAAAGCCGACCATCCCCGACAGCACATCCTGCCCCAGCTCATAAAGCTTGCCGTTTAGCTCTTCGCAGTAATCCTGAAGCTTGCCCAGCGCCTCGATCTCCTCGGCGGTGGGCTCTTCCCCCCGGGCGGCCTTCTTAGCAAGGCTTAGGGAATATTCCCCCACCTGGGACAAAAGCTTATAGGTGCCCGCAATCGGCTCTTCCCCCGCGGGGAGAAGGGAAAGGCTCTGCTTGGCGGCGCTGGCCTCCTGGCAGAGCTTTGTGGCCAGCTTTTCCATCTGGGCGGGCGTGCCCGCGTACTGCTGTTTTAACAGGGTGGTGTTTAAGCTCTGCACCGACTGGGCCAGATCCTCCACCGCCTGCTGGTAGGTATTTTCAAGCTGCCGGCGGTAATCGTTGGCCCGGGAGGCCCAGGTGGCCGCCGTAATCCCCAAAACGGCCAGGGCCGCCACAACAAACGTAACAATCCGAACGGTTGAGCGGGTTTGTCTCACAGTTTTTCATCCTTTCGGCGGCCTGTCCGTTAGCCGCGCCTTATGATTTTTACAATATTTTTTCCTCCCGTCAGTAATTTATCCATATTTTCCTCGGGTTCCCTCTAGCTTTTTGCGGTTTTTTTTTGTATAATGAATTAGTATACGATTGATAATGAGGGGCAGTCTGCCCATTTGGCGGCCGCTTACGATAGGGGGAGTCCCATGACAATCTATTTGGACAACAGCGCCACCACCAAGGTGTGCCCCCAGGCGGCGCAGGCGGCCATGGACGCCATGACCGTCCGGTACGGCAATCCCTCCAGCCTGCACCGGCTGGGGATGGAGGCGGAAAACCTGGTGACAGCGGCGAAAAAACAGCTGGCAGGCGCTTTAGGCTGCGCCCCGGAAGAGCTTTTGTTTACCTCCGGCGCCACCGAGAGCAACAACCTGGCTATTTTGGGATACTGCCGCAGCAACCACCGCTCCGGCAAGCGGATTATCACCTCGGCGGTGGAGCATCCCAGCGTGCTGGAGCCTTTCCGCGCCCTGGAAAAAGAGGGGTTTGAGACGGTGTACATCTCCCCTCGGGAAGACTTGGGCGGGAACTTTGCCCCCGAGGATTTTGTGGACGCGGTGGACCAAAACACCCCCTTCGTCAGCGTGATGATGGTCAACAGCGAAACAGGCTGCCGCCTGCCGGTGGAGGAGATCATCAAAGGGGTGCGCCGCAAAAACCCCAAAACCAAAATCCACATCGACGCCGTGCAGGCTTTTGGCAAGCTCTCCTTTTCCGCCAAAAAGCTGGACGCGGATTTCATCAGCCTAAGCGGCCATAAAATCTACGCCCCCAAAGGGATTGGGGCTTTGTATGTTAAAAAGGGCGTGCGCCTGTCCCCTCTGCTTTTCGGCGGGGGACAGCAAAACGGCCTGCGGGTGGGCACCGAGCCGGTGCCGCTCATTATAGCGCTGGGCGCGGCGGCGGAGCTTTGCCGGGCTGAGCAAAAGGCCCTTTTGCCCCGGTATGAGGAGCTAAACCGCTTTTTGTTGGAAGAGCTCTCCCTGATCCCCGACGTGACGGTCAACTCCCCTGAGGGGAGCGTCCCGTATATTGTGAACGTATCGGTAAAAGGTATCCGCAGCGAGATCATGCTCCATTTTTTGGAGCAGGGAGGCATTTTTGTCTCCAGCGGGTCGGCCTGCTCCAAAGGGGCGAAAAGCCATGTGCTCACCGCCATGGGCCTGCCCGACAGCCGCATCGACAGCGCCATCCGGATAAGCTTTTCCCACGAAACCACCAAAGAGGAGTTAACGGCCTTTGTCTCCCGGCTGCGGGAAGGGGCCGAAACCCTGTTAAAAGTAAAATAACGCCTGAAAGAAAGGCCTGATAAAACCATTATGAAAGAAATCCTGTTAGCCAAGGACGGCGAAATCGCCCTCAAGGGGCTTAATCGCAGCACCTTTGAAGATATTTTGATCCGCAACATCCGCCGGCGGTTAAAGCCGGTAGGGAAGTTCAGCTTCAGCCGGGCCCAGTCCACCATCTACATCACCCCGGAGGACGAGGATATCGACTTGGACGAAGCCTGCGAGCGGCTTAAAAAAGTCTTCGGCATCGCGGCGTTCTGCCGGGTGGCCGTGCTCCCCAAGGAGTTTGCCGCCATCCGGGAGGGGGCAAAAGAGTACCTGTACGACACCCTTAAAGAGGCCAAGACCTTTAAGGTCAACGCCAAGCGCTCGGACAAACAGTTCCCCATGAGCAGCCCCGAGATCATGCGGGAGTTAGGGGGCTATCTTCTCTCCCAGTTCCCCCACTTAAAGGTGGACGTCCACGATCCGGACGTGACCGTGACGGTGGAGATCCGGGAAGCGGCGGCTTATTTGTACGCCAAAAAGATCCCCGGCGCCGGCGGCATGCCGGTGGGAAGCTCGGGGGACGCGCTTCTTTTGTTATCCGGCGGCATCGACAGCCCGGTGGCGGGCTATATGATGGCCAAGCGGGGCATTCGCATCAGCGCCATCCATTTTGTCAGCCCCCCCTATACCTCCGACCGGGCCCGCCAGAAGGTGGAGACGCTGTGCGAAGAGCTCACCCCCTACTGCGGGAAGATCAGCTTTTTCTGCGTGCCGTTTACCAAAATCCAGGAAGCCATCAAACAGCACTGCCCGGAAGAGCTGTTTACCATTATTATGCGCCGGCTGATGATGGAAATCGCCCAGCGCATTGCTGAGAAAAACGATATGTCCGCTTTGATCACCGGGGAAAGCGTGGCCCAGGTGGCCAGCCAGACCCTGCGGGCGATGGTGTGCACCGATGCGGTTTGCCGCATTCCTGTGTTCCGGCCGGTGATCGGCATGGATAAAGCCGAGATCGTGGCGATCTCCCAAAAGATCGGCACCTTCGAGACCTCGATTCTGCCTTATGACGACTGCTGTACGGTGTTTTCCCCCAAGCACCCCAAAACCCGGCCTCAGCTGGACGCGGTGGAAAAAGCCCAGGCACAGTTCGATTTTGAACCCCTGATCGCCGAAGCGGTGGAAAATACCGAAATCAAGGGAATTCGTCCCGATTTTTAGCGAAACCTTATCCCAAATTGGAGGAATGAAAAGATGAACGCAGAAATTATTGCGGTTGGCACCGAAATTCTGCTGGGGGATATTAACAACTCCCACGCCCAGTTTCTGTCCAAGCAGCTGGCGCTGTTGGGGGTCAACGTCCACTACCAGACCGCGGTAGGCGACAATGTGGCACGCTTGAAAAAAGTGCTGGATCTCGCCCTGACGCGAAGCGATATTATCATCACCACCGGCGGGCTCGGCCCCACGGCGGACGATCTGACCAAAGAGACCGTCTGCGAGGCCCTGGGAGTGGAATGCGAATTAAGGCAGGATATCCTGGATGGGATTAAGGCCTATTTCGCCAAATCCGGCCGGGAGATGCCCGAAAACAACAAAAAGCAGGCGATGCTTCCCAAAAACTGCGTCGTCTTTCAAAACGAAAACGGCACAGCCCCCGGCATGGCGCTGGAGAGTGAAAAACAAATCGTCATCATGCTGCCCGGCCCGCCCCGGGAACTGATCCCCATGTTCCAAAATGAGGTGATGCCCTATCTCGCCCAGTTCTCCGAAGGCTCCATCGTCTCCAAGATGATCCAGGTCATGGGGGTAGGGGAGAGCAAGGTGGAGGAGATGCTGGGGGATATCCTGGACGGCTCCAATCCCACCGTGGCCCTTTACGCCAAAACCGGACAGGTTCAGATCCGTGTGACCGCTTTAGCCCCCTCGGAGGAAGAGGCAAACGAGATGATGCGCCCGGTGATCGTCCAGATCCGCAGCATTTTAGGGGACGCGGTGTACGGCGTAGACGAGGGCGGCTTGGAACAGGTGGTTGTAGAAAAACTCAAAGCCGCCGGGATGATGATCGCCACCGCCGAAAGCTGTACCGGCGGGCTTTTGTCCCAAAAGATCACCAGTGTTTCCGGCTCCTCCCAGGTGTTTGAGTTTGGAATTTCCTCCTACGCCAACCGGGTTAAGGAGCAGATGCTGAAAATCCCCCGGAAGGTCATCGATCAAAAGGGCGCGGTCAGCCAGTCGGTAGCCGTACTCATGGCCAACGGCGCCCAGGTGCAGGGCAATGCGGACATCGGCGTGGGCATCACCGGCATCGCAGGCCCCGGCGGCGGCACCGAAGAAGATCCGGTGGGCACTGTGTATATCGCTGTCACCAAGGACGGCGATGTCTGGGTCAAACGGTATCAGTTCGGCCACGGCAGCGAGGACGAACGGGATTACATCCGGGAACTGGCCGCCTTAAACGCCTTAAACATGGTGCGCCTGATTTTGGATGAAAGCGAAGACGCCTTAAACGAGATGATCCCCATCGACCAGGCCTTAGAGGAAGATAATTTAGACGGCAATGTCCTGAAAAAGCCCTGGTACAAACGTTTTTTCTTGGCCCTCATCCCCTGGAAGGGCGATTCTGTCAACGAGATTGTGCGCAAATGCGTATTCCTGGTGGCGCTGATTGTCTTTTTGGTTTGCGCCGGCGTTATTATTGACTATTTCCGTCAAAACGTGGTGTCCGACCAGGTGGTGCAGCAAACCCAGGCGCTGTACACCGAAGAGCCCACCCCTGAGGCTTTGGCAGAGCTTCCTGATGGAGTTTTGGAAAAGTTCGCAAATCTGTATGCTGCCAATGACGACATCAAGGGATGGATCACCATCCCCAACTCCAAGGTGGATTATCCGGTCGTTCAGGCGGACGACAATGACTATTACCTGCGGCGGGATTTCTACCAAAACTACAACAACAACGGCGTGCCTTTTATTGACTACCGCTGCACCTTTACCAAAGACGCCCAGAGCACCAACACCATTATTTACGCCCACAACATCCGGGGCGGCCGGTTCTTCCAGCAGATCACCAACTACAAAGACCTCAGCTTCTATAAGCAGTCGCCGGTCATCACCTTTGATTCCATTTATGAGGAAGCCCAGTACAAGGTGATTTCCGCCTTTATTGTCAACGTCAACGGCGCCCAGGACGAGGGCAACGTCTTTGACTATCACAACTTTATTAACGCCCAGTCGGAAGAGCATTTTAACTGGTTTATTGAAGAAATCACCCGGCGCTCGATTATCGACACCCCGGTGGATGTGCAGCCTACCGACAAGCTGCTCACCCTTTCTACCTGTACCTATGAGTTTGACGACGCCCGGTTTGTGGTGGTCGCCCGCAAAGTCCGCCCCGGCGAATCCGCCACGGTGGATGTATCCCAGGCGATTTATAATCCCAAAACCCTGTATCCCCAGGCGTACTATGATAAGTACGGCGGAACCAAACCGGATTATCCGGACAACCCCAAGCCGAATCTGATTGACGACGGCACCGAACAGATTGCGCCGCCCGATTCCCCCAACTACACCGGACCCGGGACTTCCAGCGGCGGTTCCAGCACCCAGAACACCACTTCCACTTCTGCTCAGCCCAGTTCCAACACCCCGGGAACCTCTTCTGTGCCGCCTGCCTCCAGCAGCAGCGCCGGCGGAGGAAATGAGGATGATGACGGCGGAGACAATTATTTTGACGGCAGTCTGGTGGTAAGCCGCCCCAACCATGTAAACGGCGATTCCTCCATCTATTATCCGCCGAGTGAAAGCGGCGGCGATCCGTTCGCTTCTTCGGAAGGGGAAACTTCTTCGGAACAGCCGGAGGATTCCAGCACACCTGCGGAAGATTCCAGCGTGCCTGATGAGTCCTCAGAGCCGGCAGAACCCTCCGCACCGGCGGAAGATTCCTCTACGCCGGCGGAGCCTTCTCAGCCGGAGCCCCCCGCCGAATCCACCCAGACTCAAGTGGAGGAGCCGCAGCAATAGGTTTTTAGGATGTTGAAAGGAAGTTTGCCATGTTTAAAAAACAGCTCATTCTTTTGATCGCGCTGTTTTGCTCGGCGGGCCTTTGCTTTGGCAGCGCCACCGCCGCCTTCGCCAAGGTGGGCATCTCCACGGCGGATGCGTCGGCGGTGTCCTCCATGCCCTCGGACTATATCCTGGAATTAGGAAACGGAATGGCGGATATCCCCTCCCAGCTGCCGGATGGGGGAGAGGCGGTTTCTTCAGAACAAAGCTCCTCTATGGAAACCCTTGCCCTGTCTTCGGCGGCAGCCTCCGGGGATCTCTCCTCACAAGAAACGTCCTCCGAAAATACGTCTGCTATAAGCTCGGCTGGTTCTTCTGAGGCGGCCTCTTCGGATGCTTCGGTATCCTCGGCGGCGCCTGCTTCTTCCGCGCCGGCGGCAAGCTCCTCCGCTCCTTCTCAAGCCGTCAGCTCCTCCCAGCCGGCGGACAGCGGCAGTAACGGCGGCAACAGCAATACCGGCAATAGCGGGGAAACCCTGACAGTCTCGGTAAACGGCCGTGTCCAGACTCTTTCAGTGGTGGACGCCGTCAGCCGGGTGGTTATGAACGAGATGGGCTCCTCCTTTGAAACCGAGGCCTTAAAGGCCCAGGCGGTGGCGGCCCACACCTATATTAAGTACTACAACAATCTGGGGAAGGCTCCCAGCGTAGGGGCCAGAACCCCTGACGCCAAGGTGATAAACGCGGTCACCGCCGTCCAGGATAAGATGGTCTATTATAACGGCAGCCCCATTAACGCCGTATACTGCGCCTCTGTGGCGGACAGGACCAATTCTGCAGCCGATGTATGGGGCGGGAACATTCCTTATCTGGTAAGCGTGGAAAGCCCCTATGACCGGAATACTACCGGCTGGCAGGGAAGGGTGACCTACTCGGTATCTCAGTTCCAGTCCCTTGTGAAACAGAAAACCGGCATCTCCCTCACCGGCGATCCCGCCGGATGGCTCAGCGTAACCTCCCGCACCAGCGGCGGCTATGTGGGAAATCTCACGCTGGGGGGATATGCCAGCTACGGCTCCACCCGGCTGACCGGGCGGGTCATGCGGGAAACTATTACGAATTTTGCCCTTCGCAGCGCGAAATTCGATTACTCGGTCAGCGGCGATACCATCACCTTTACCACCTACGGCTACGGTCACGGGGTGGGGATGAGCCAGCACGGCGCCAACGAATACGCCAAGCGCGGCTGGACCTATGACCAGATCTTGACCCATTATTACACCGGCACCGTGGTGAAATAGGCGTTAAAACAAAGGAAAACCGGCGGCAGGAAAAATCCTTGCCGCCGGTTTTTTATCCTGTACCCAATGAAACAGGTTTTTTTTACACTTTATAGATGAAAGGCAGGTGAAAACCAGTGGATCCCAACATTCTTGACCGCTATGTAGAAAAGGTTTACGGCTATGCCGTCAACCACACCTATTCCCGGGAGGAGGCGGACGAGCTTTCCCAGGAAATCCTGTTTACGGCTGTCCGGGAACTTCCCAAGCTGCGGGATGACAGCAAATTAGAGCTCTGGCTTTGGGGACTGGCGGGGAATGTCACCAAGTGCTTCCGCCGGTATCAGGGAGCACAGCGCGCTTTGTATTCCTATGACGCGCTGGATTCCATCATTTATGAGGAGCCTGACGATCAGGAGGAGGTGTATGACGCCCTGCGCACCAAGATCGGGATGCTTTCGGCCAGGTACCGGGATATCATCGTCCTGTACTACTATGACGGCTTATCCACCAAAGAGATCGCGCAAAAGCTCTGCATCCCGGAGGGAACGGCAACCTGGCGCCTGTCCGAAGCCAGGAAAAAACTGAAAAAGGAGTGTGCCGAAATGAATGAAACGGCATTACGGCCGGTGACGATGCGGCTTGACATTTATGGAAACGGCAATTATAACGGGACATCCATTCCTTTTCCCACCGCATATATCGACGACGCCCTTTCCCAGAATATCCTGTATAACTGCTATGAACAAGCTCGCGGCATTGAAGAACTGGCAAAGCTCTGCGGGGTTCCAGCCTATTATATAGAGGAGCGGATGGAAAATCTGTTAAAACGGGAGGCGGTTATCGAGGCCGCAAGGGGAAAATATCGAACCAATTTTATCATTTGGTCGGATAAATACGGGACTTACTGCGAGGAAAACGCTGAAAACATGTTGATGCCGCTTATGGACCGGCTGCTTAGTGCCCTTCAAAACATAGCGGCAGAAGCGGCCACCATCCCTTTTTACAAAGCCGGAAAAAACGAGACAGATTTATTTTATCTTTACGGTGTGTTGGCGTTTTCCTATGCGAGCAAACACTACTGCCAGTTGCCTTATCCGCCCTTTCGGAAAAAATACGACGGCAACGGCTGGTGCTATGTGGGCAATATGGAAACAGGTAAACATCCCAGAACCGGCATCGGCACACAGCAAAACCTCAATCTGGGAAGCCGCGGCAGTTGCAGCCATACCACATACAATTCTATCAGTGGTATTACTTTTCGGCAGATGATGTCCGACCAGTACCTTAACGTTTGCGAGGATCTTTTGTGCCGCGGGAAAACAGAGGACATCGAGTCCGCTGCAGGAGCGATCCAGGAGGGCTATCTTGTCAAAAAAACGGACGGCAGCTTTTTCGTAACCGTCCCATTCTTCACAAAACAACAAAAAGAGGCATTTGACGCCATAGCCGACCGTTACCTTGCGCCTCTTATGCCGGCGTATTCAGAGGCTGTCAACCGGTTTATCGCGGGATATAAAAAACTGTTCCCCAAACACCTGCATGACGACGCCGACCGCATGTGCCATAATATGTTTTTAGGGCTGTATGCGGCGGTCATCGAATACGCGCAAAAGACAACGGCTATTCCCATGCCCTCGCCCGGCTGTTTCTGCGACGTTATGATCCAGTTAAAAAAATCCTAATAAAAAGGAGTGCTGCGTGTTGCAGCACTCCTTTTTATACACACAAACCGCCGCGCAGCAGGTTTATCCAAAACAAATCTCGCAGGAAAAACAGCTGTGGCCGCCGCAGATGCCCTCCACAAAGCTGCGGTCTTGTTCCACACAGGTGTAGATCTCGATATCCTCGCCCAGCTTTGCTTCGTGGTTATAGTTAATCATAAAATCCGTCATGGGGCGCAGCTGCTGTTCCCGAGGGAGGAAATCCATAGCGACGTTGCTGTAGTTTGCGTTGTTCATGTGGCCGTTGCTGTCAAGGTCCGAATACACTACCCGGCGGGTTCCGGCAAGGGTCATCCCCTGGGGGAGTTTTACCTTGTCCGCCGGGCGGCAGTCGGGGAGCTTATCGGGACAGCAGTGCAGCGTCCCGGTGAAAGCAGAGGGGCGCAGGATCTTGCGGGTGCTGGGCTCCACCAAAATCCAGGCGGTGGCCGAGGAGGCTAATAGCGTCCCATCCGGCCGCCGGATGTCAAAATCCCGCAAAAACAAAGCGCCTTTTGTTCCATACTCCCAGGTATAGACGATGATCGTCTCATCAGACGCCGGCATCTCGTGGATGCGCACGCTCACCCGGGAGAGCAAAAACACCATATTCTGATCCTGAAGCCATTGATAGTCATAGCCCCGTTCGGCGTAATCCACCACCGCGATATCCGAAATATACCGCATCAGGGTGGAAATCCGCGCCCGGCCGGTGGTATCGCAGTCGTAAAACCGGATTTCCACTGGTTTTTGGTAGATAATGCCTTGCTGATCGTTTGTCTGTTCCATCCGGTTTGCTCCTTTCTATACAGAACGTTTAATTTCTCAACATTTCAACATCTACAATGTTGAAAACTTTTCTTATTTAATAACCTCACATCCCATAAAGGGGACCAGCGCTTTGGGCACCGTGATGGAGCCATCCTCGTTTTGATAGTTTTCCATAATCGCCGCCACCGTGCGTCCTACCGCCACGCCGGAGCCGTTGAGGGTGTGGACAAACCGCGCCTTGTCCTTGGGGCCGTCTTTAAAGCGGATGTTCGCCCGGCGGGCCTGGAAGTCCTCGAAGTTGGAGCAGGAGGAAATCTCCTTGTAATTGTTGTAAGAGGGGAGCCATACCTCGATGTCATAGGTCTTGGCGCTGGAAAAGCCCACGTCCCCGGTGCTTAAGGTGACCACCCGATAGGGGAGCTCCAACGCCTGGAGCACCTTTTCCGCATCCCGGGTCAGCGCTTCCAACTCTTCATAGCTGTTTTCCGGCCGGGCGAACTTCACAAGCTCCACTTTATTAAACTGATGCTGGCGGATGAGCCCCCGGGTATCCCGGCCGGCGGAACCGGCCTCCGCCCTAAAGCAAGCGGAATAAGCGCAGTATTTTAAGGGGAGATCTTTACCATCCAGGATATCATCCCGGTACATATTGGTCACCGGCACCTCTGCCGTGGGGATCATAAAGTAGTCGGTTCCCTCGATTTTAAAGGCGTCCTCCTCAAACTTGGGGAGCTGGCCGGTGCCGGTCATGGACGCCCGGTTGACCATATAGGGGGGGAGCACCTCGGTATAGCCGTTTTGGGTGTGCATATCCAGGAAAAAGGTGATGATCGCCCGTTCCAGCTTGGCCCCTAAGCCTTTATAAAAGTGAAAGCGCGCGCCGGTTACCTTGGCGGCGGTTTCGGGGTCTAAAATCCCCAGGTCCGCTCCCAGATCCCAGTGGGCCTTGGGAGTAAAGCCAAACTGCCGGGGCTCGCCCCAGCGGCGCACCTCCACGTTTTCGGTGTCATCCTTGCCGATGGGCACGCTCTCGTGGGGGATGTTGGGGATGGACAGCAGATAATCCCGCTGTTTTGCCTCCAGTTCACCGGCCTTTGTGTCGCACTCCTTCACCTCGTCGGAGAGGGTCTTCATCTTCGCCATAATCTCGCTGACGTCGCCGCCCGCTTTTTTAATGGCGGGAATCTCCTTGCTGGCCTTGTTTTGCTCCGCCTTCATGGCGTCCACCTGCACCTGAAGCTCCCGGCGCTGGCGGTCGATGTCCAAAATAGCGTCCACTACCGCGTCCATGTCCTTGTTGCGGGTTTTCATGGCCTGTTTGACCCGGTCGGGGTTTTCACGGATTACTCGAATGTCCAACATAATAACATTTCCTTCCTTTTATGTTAAATATTAGTTTATTTTTCTCCGGTCAGCTGTTTCGCCATCTGGGAGAGTTCCTCTTTATCGTAAAATTCAATGGACAGCGTCCCTTTTCCGTTGTTTTGCAGGGTAATAGTCACCTTTTTTCCCAGCTGTTCGGTCAGAGCCAGGGCCATCTCATCGTAATAACTGTCGCGTCCGCCACCTATCCCCCCAGCGGGGGAGGTTGTACCAGCGGAAGCGTTTGCTTCGTTTGCCCGTTCCTCTGCCGCCTGGGCCGCTTTTTTGCCCATTTTTTCAATATCCCGCACGGTATAGCCCTTTTTGGGGATGCTTTTGGCGACCGCAATCATCTCCTGCTCCGAGGGGAGGGAGAGCAGCGCCCGGGCGTGTCCCGCGGAGATTTCCCCCTGCCGCAGCATGGGGAGGACTTCCTCCGGCAAACTTAAAAGCCGCAGGGCGTTGGCGATAGCGGGACGGGAGCGCCCCACCCGCTTGGACACCTCATCCTGGGTGAGGCCGAAGGTCTCCATTAAATCCTGATAGCCCAACGCCTCTTCCACCGGGTTTAGATCCTCCCGCTGGAGGTTTTCGATCAGCGCGATCTCCATGGTCTCGCTGTCGCTCATCTCCCGCACCACCACGGGCACCTCGTCCACGCCCGCCATCCGGCAGGCCCGCCAGCGGCGTTCTCCCGCCACCAGCTGATAGCTGCCGTCGGTGCGGGGACGCACTAAAAGCGGCTGGATGACCCCGTGCTGCCGGATGGAATCCGCCAGCTGGGCCAATGCCGCCTCGTCAAAATCCTTACGGGGCTGCCGCTTGTTGGGCTCGATCTCGGTGATCTTCATCATGACCGCGCCGGAATTTGTGTTTGTGTTGTTATCTGCAAAAAGCGCGTCCAGGCCTTTGCCCAGCCCACCTTTTTTCGCCATTTATGAAACCTCCGTTTCCTAATCCGCCGTCCGTTTATTGGCCTTTAAAAACTCCTCCGCCAGATCGTTGTAGGCCTTGGTTCCTTTGGAGCCCTTGTCGTAATACAGCACCGGCTCCCCGAAGCTGGGGGCCTCCGACAGCCGCACGTTGCGGGGGATCACCGTTTTATACACCTTTTTTGGGAAGAACTTTTTGACCTCGGTGACCACCTGCATGGTCAGGTTGAGCCGCCCGTCAAACATGGTCAGCAAAACCCCTTCCAGCTCCAGGTTTTCGTTATAAAGCCTGCGCACCTGCCGCACGGTGGCCATCAGCTGGGAGAGCCCCTCCAGGGCGTAATATTCGCACTGGATGGGCACCAAAAAGGTGTCCGCCGCCGTCAGGGCGTTGAGGGTGATGAGTCCCAGGGAAGGGGGACAGTCGATGAGCAGGTAATCATACTGCTGCTTGGCGTTTAAAAGGGCGTTTTTTAACAGCTGCACCCGGTTTTCCATCTCCACGATCTCCACCTCGGCGCCGGCCAGCTCCATGCTGGAGGGCAAAACGTCCACATCCTTGTATTTGGTGTGGATTAAGACTTCCTCCAGTTTGGCCTCGCCGATCAACAGGTCATAGGTGGATTTGATGCCTTTTTTGCTGATTCCCATGCCGCTGGTGGCGTTTCCCTGAGGATCGATGTCCACCAGGAGGACTTTTTTGTGATGAGCGCCCAAAGCGGCGGTGAGGTTGACGGCGGTAGTGGTCTTGCCCACGCCTCCTTTTTGATTCACGATGGCGATCATTTTTCCCATGATAAAACGTCCTCCGGTGCATATTTTTATTTTCATGGCGTTTGCAAAGGCAATTCTTTTATCAAACAGCCTTTTTAAACTACTTTTTCTATTATAGCACGGTTTTTTGTGTTTTAAAAGCTCTTTTCTCATTCTTTTGTGTTTCACGTGAAACATATTGGCCGATAAATTCCCATGCAGAATCCATCACACAAAACCGGATGGGATGAGACCTGTTTATAGAAACAAGTAAAAGAGGACGATGTTAAAACATCGTCCTCTTTTACGGCTTTATCCAAGCCAGAAAGGGTAGGGGAGAGGGGTAGAAAATATATTATAAGGCATTTGGCCTTATAACCTTAGTTGCGAATGGGGATTTTCACTACATACTCGATGTAGTCATCCTCCTGTTTCTTTTGGGCCTGGGCGGGAATTCCCGCCTGTTTCATGGTGTCAATCGCTTTGTTGATGGTGTTTAAAAACAACCGGATATCCTTTACAATTAACCGCTTACGCTTGATTTGCGGCTCTTTTGGCTCTGCGAGCAGGCTTTCTATGTATTTTTCCGTTTGCACGACGTTTAGGTTTTGCTCGGCGATCCAGGCGGCGGCCGCGATCTGTCTGTCCGGATCTTTGAGCTTTAACAGCGCCCGGGCATGGCGTTCGCTTAAATTGTTATCCGCGATGATCTGGGCGGCCTCCTCCGGCAGCTTTAACAGCCGGATCTTGTTGGCCACGGTGGATTGGGCCATGCCCAGCCGGGAAGCGGCCTCCTCCTGGGTGATATTCCATTCGTTGATTAGCGCTTCCAGCGCTTTTGCTTCTTCAAAGCAGTTAAGATCCTGCCGCTGGATGTTTTCCAGCAGAGCGAACACAGCGGACTGCCGGTCGCTGGTGTCGATGACAATACAGGGGACCTGTTCCATGCCCACCAGCTGGGCGGCTTTCAGCCGTCGCTCCCCGGAGATCAGCTCATAGCTGCCGGAGGAACTCCGCCGCACCGAAATGGGCTGTAAAATCCCGTTTTCCCGGATGCTTTCCGCCAGGCTTTGCAGCTCCTTGTCGTTAAAATCCACCCTTGGCTGGGCGGGATTGGGCACAATCTCCGCCGCCGGGATCAAAACCACCTTATTGACCACCTTTTCCTTGTTAAAAAGGGAAGCCATCATTGGGTTTACACTCCTTTTATGTTGTTGCTCTTTGTATTTTTGACGATGAAGGCCTGTCCGGAACAGGCGAAGGGTACCCATACGCGCGGTTTTCCTTAAGCGGAAATCCTCTTTTTAGTGGAAGGCTTTCCGCCCTATCACTATCATAACACACTTTGGAAATGATTTCCAGCATTTTCCATCTTCTTTTTTTCCCTTACTTCGACCGCTTTCGGCAAAATCCTTCTCTCCGCCGTTGCGAGGCAGGGAGGAATTGTGGTATGATAAAGATACTTTTTATGGGAGTGGATGTTATGATCAAACTTGATATTACAATGGAAACCGATCATCCTGTGCTGGTTTTTCTCGCCCTGTTTTCTTTCATTCTTGCCCTTCTTTTCTTTTTCGTTGCTTTTAAGCTTAAAACACGCCCCAAGTCTATTTTCCTCTGTGCTTTTCTGTTGTTATCCGCGTCGGTTTTGCTGTCCTTGGGAATACTTTTTCGGTCGGATAAGCTGACGATGGCCGGTATTGAGCTTCCCTGTTCTCTTATCTTTTTCTTTTTTTCTCTCTCCACTCTGATTTCCTATCACAAATGCCGGAAATCTGTACGGGCAAAACTCACGGATTGTCGTGTCAGCAGCTCCAGGAGCGGCTGGGAGCGTTGTACTCCCTGTTTTACCTACGAATATGAAGGGGGGCCATATGAATCCTGCAGCTTTTTGTCCTACTCCAAAGGGACGTTTCAAAAGCTGTTTGAAACCGGTGGGGAATACACCATCTATATTGATCCCCACACGCCCAATATTTGCGCCGACAAACGGCGATTTCCCCTGTCGAGAGTAGTTGTTTTGATCCTCTCTTTGGCTGTATTTATTTTGGGCATTATAACTGTGATATGGGGTTAAGGAAAAACAGCCGATCCTTAGCCCTTGCCGGGGAAGAAGGGATGTGGTATGATAACCACAGAGATATGTTCTATGGGGGTGGATGTTATGGAAAATATAAGCTTTCCGTTGGTTTTTTCTTGTGTGCTTTATTTGTTTCTGGCTGTTATGTTTCTTTACGCCTCTTTTAAGATGGAAAGGTACGGCCGAAAGCTCATGATTTTTTGTTCTCTGCTGATGTTTGCCGCACCGGTTTTGCTGTTTTTGGGAATGATCTTACAATCGGATAGGCTGACAACAGCGGGCACTGTTTTCCCCCTTTCTCTCTTGGCTTTTCTGCTGTTTGCTTCCAACCTGCTCCGCTACCGGCGCTGCCGGGAATCTGTACGGGCAAAGCTCACGGATTGTCGCGTCAGCAGCTCCAGAGGCTGGGAGCGTTGTACTCCCTGTTTTACCTACGAATATGAAGGGGAACCATATGAATCCTACAGCTTTTTGTCCTACCCCAAACGGACGTTTCAAAAGTTGTTTGAAACCGGCGGGGAATACACCATCTATCTTGATCCCGATGAGCCAAACCTCTGTGCGGATAAGCGGCGGTTCCCCTTGTCGAGCGTTGTTTTTGCGATTCTCTTTTTAGCTATGTTTGTTTTTGGCGTTGTAGTTGTGGCACGGGGATAAAAAAACAGCCGCTCCCTAAAAAAGCGCTTCCGGACAAAGTCCGAAAGCGCTTTTTCTTTGCTTATTTATCTTATCCTAAAGGGGATTTGGCGATTTTTCCCCCTTGACGAGGATATTTTGCCGGGGTGGGGGCCGTTTTTTCGATCATGATGATTCCCCGATGGCTGCCGTCCGGCAGGGTAAAACTTTTGATCTCCCGCAGTGTTCCCCCCAACAGGCGGATGGCCTGTTGAGCTTCTTTCGCTTCGTTTTCGGCGTCGCTCCCTTTCAGGGCGGCAAACACCCCGCCCACCTTCACAAAGGGGAGGCAGTATTCGCACAGCACCGGGAGCTTTGCCACCGCCCGGGCGGTAGCAAGGTCATATTGTTCCCGGTATTCCGGCTTTCTCCCGGCTTCCTCCGCCCGGGCGTGGAGGAGATTCGCCCTCACTTTCAGCTCCCCACAGACAGCCTCCAAAAAGGTGAGCCTTTTTTGGAGGCTGTCCAGCATGGTCAGGGAAATATCCGGCCGCAAAATCTTTACCGGCAGGGAAGGGAAGCCCGCCCCGGTGCCCACGTCGATCAAACTCCCGCCTTGGGAAATCTCCACCGCCTTTGTGAGCAACAGGCTGTCCAGAAAATGCTTTTCCGCCATCTCTTTAGGGTCGGTGATGGCGGTTAAATTCATCTTTTGGTTCCACTCCACCAAAAGCTCGCTGTACCGGTCCAGCTGTTCAAGCTGGTCCGGCTGGAGGGATATCCCCTGACCGGCGCAGATCTCCTTTAGATAGTTTTCATTCATCATGCGTTTTCCTCCTGCTCCCCGGTTTCGGAAGGGTTCCCCTTGGAAAACCCGCCGTGGGATTTCTGCCAGATCACCAGCACCGAAATATCCGCCGGGCTCACCCCCGAGATCCGGGAGGCCTGCCCCAGATTCAGGGGCTTTCGCTTGTTGAGCTTTTCCCTTGCCTCCAGCCGGAGGCCCTCAATGGTGTTATAATCCAGATCCTGGGGCAGGGCCTTGGCCTCCAACCGGCGCATCTGCTCCACCTGGGCCAGCTGGCGGCTGATATACCCGGCGTATTTTAGCTGAATCTCCACCTGCTCGGTGACCTCCCGGGGCAGGGAAGGGCGCCCCCCATCATAGGGGGCCAAATCCTCATAGCCCACCTGGGGACGGCGGAGCAGCTCGGAAGCTTTGATGGCACCCTCCAAGGGAGATGTTTCACGTGAAACAAGCAGGTCGTTTAACGCCTGGTCGGGGATGATGGAAACCGTCTCCAACCGTTTTTTCTCCTCCGCGATCTGCTCCATCTTATGTTCAAAATCCTCCCACCGCTTTTGGGAGATCAGCCCCAGCCGGTAGCCGATGGGGGTCAGCCGCTCGTCGGCGTTATCCTGCCGAAGCAGCAGCCGGTATTCACTGCGGGAGGTCATCATCCGGTAGGGGTCGGAACAGCCCTTGACCACCAGATCATCAATCAGCGTCCCGATATAAGAACTGGCCCGGTCCAGCAGCAGGGGAGGCTCCCCTTTGATTTTCAGCGCCGCGTTGATTCCCGCCACTAAACCCTGAGCCGCGGCCTCCTCATAGCCGGAGGTACCGTTAAACTGTCCCGCCCCGTACAGGCCGGGAATCTTGCGGAATTCCAGGGTGGGCAACAGCTCAGTGGGGTCACAGCAGTCGTACTCGATGGCATAAGCGTTGCGCATAATCTCCACATGCTCCAGGCCCTTGATGGTGCGCAAAAAGGCCAGCTGCACATCTTCCGGCAGGGAAGAGGACATTCCCTGCAAATACATCTCGTCGGTGGAAAGGCCCATAGGCTCAATAAACAGCTGATGCCGGGGCTTGTCGGAAAACCGCACCACCTTGTCCTCAATGCTGGGGCAGTACCGGGGGCCTACGCCCTCAATTTTCCCGCCGTACAGGGGAGAGCGGTGGAGGTTTTCCAGGATCACCCGGTGGGTCTCCTCGTTGGTATAGGCTACATAACAGGAAACCTGATTGCGCAGCTCCCCTTTGGTCTCAAAGGAAAAGGGGGTGATGGGCTGGTCGCCGGTTTGTTCCTCCAACTGAGAGAAATCAACGCTCCGCCGGTGCACCCGGGCAGGAGTGCCGGTTTTAAACCGGCGCAGGGTGACCCCCAGCTGGCGCAGGCTGTCGCTTAAAAGGGTGGCCGGGTTGGTGGCGTCTGGCCCGGATTCATAGGAAGCTTCCCCCACAAAGATCTTGCCCTTTAAATAGGTCCCCGACGAGACGATGGCCGCCTTGATCCGGTAAACCGCCCCTAAGCGGGTTTCCAGCTCGCAGATATGGCCGTCCTCACCAGCGCGCAGGGCGGTGACCTCAGCCTGCTTGATGTCCAGGCTTTGCTGACGCTCCAGCGCCTGCTTCATATAATTGTGATACTGCACCCGGTCGGCCTGCACCCGCAGGCTGTGGACTGCCGGCCCT
>CALXBH010000034.1 GCA_944386475.1 uncultured Clostridia bacterium
CGGGAAACGCTCCTGTTCATAAGCAAGAACTGTTGCCGGTACAATGTTTAACTTCTCTGCAAGTTGCCTTGTGGTAAGCCCACGCAGTTGGCGATAGTACCGCACATATTCTCCGGGACTGTTTAATGTGTTCAATGATTCAAAGGTAAATCTCAAGTGCATCAGCATTTTGCCGTGCCGGTATTCATACAGCACTGTGTGATTGAGAATAGTATCGCATTTACACCAAAATACCGAAGAAAAATAATATATAATCAGTTGCGTAAGGATATACGAGAAATTATCCGAAATTTGTGTAAATGGAAAGGAGTAGAAATAATAGAAGGGAAAATGATGCCGGATCATGTACATATCTTGGTAAGTATACCACCGAAATATTCAGCATCATCATTCATGGGATATCTAAAAGGAAAGAGTGCGATGATGATATTCGAAAGACATGCGAACTTAAAATACAAGTTTGGGAATCAAAACTTCTGGGCAACAGGATATTATGTAAGTACAGTAGGCATCAATACTGCAACTGTGGAAAAGTATATACAGGAACAAGAGAAACAAGATCAGATAGAAGACAGTTTAAGCCGAAAAGAATACCAAGACCCTTTCAAGGGTAGCAAGTAATCATACCACTGTGGCTTGAACGAAGTGAAAGCCAGCATCATTTAGGCGCTGGCTTTTATCACGGTCTTATAGACCGCTCGTCATGCCACCCCTCTTAGGGGTGGTCATGACTTTCCTTTGTTTTTTAAAATTATTTGATTTTTTGCTCCTTATAGGAACATGTGCAATTTATTTCCTGTCCCATTCTCTTTTCCTACGTTATGGTTAACGTGGGAAAGGAGGAGAAACGTTATGCCGAAAACAGAGCAGGAAAGAGCGGATAAAAGTATGAACACTGTATTTCCGCCAGCACTAAAGGCTGCCAGAAAAGCAAAGGGGTTAACCCAGCAACAAGCGGCAGAGTTAATAAGAATTGGTGTTCGTCAATATGGAAACTGGGAACGCGGGGAGTCAATTCCCAGCGCGGAAATGTTAATCCGTATTTATCGGGTGTTGGATCTGAATATCTACGAACTAGATATTCAGCTGCCAGACCGGGAGTAGCGGAAAGGAAAAGGAGGAGCAATATCTGGCCTTTTTGATCTTATCTTTAAGATCGGCATTTTTAGATAATTTTTTATTGTGGTTTTTATAGACCATAGATCACCCTCATTTATTTTGATAGCTAAAAATGTTTTTTACACAAAAAAGAGGGAAATGACGTTGACTTTTTATCCATAAAGCTGTATTCTTAATATGTAAATATTTTTATTTAAGGGGTGTTTTGGTATGCAAAAAGGTAAATTTGGCATGTTCCTTTGGGTGTATGCGGCGATCGCCTTTGTCTTGGCAATTTTGGGGCAGACGCTGCTGTGCGGGTTGTTATTGGGCTTTGTTATTGCAGCTGAAAAAGAGGAATGGCTTACTCGCCAGGTTATACAGGCGTTTTTGCTTTGTCTGTTCAGCGAAGCGGTTTCTGTGGTACTGGGATTGCTCAGTCCGCTGGAAGGACTTTCTTTTAGCACGGGACGTGTGTTTTCCATTATTTTCAATGTCATTACGGTAATTGTATTTGTGATTGTTTTTCTTCTATCTCTTATTGGAGCAGTCAATGTGTCTAGAGGACAGGATGCCGGTATTCCTCTGGCAAAGGATTTTGCCAATAGAGCGTTCGGCCTGATTGAGCAGAGAATCTATACCAATATGGCGCAGCCGCAAAATCCGATGCAAAATCAGAACTTCACCTCGAATCCCAACCCAAACCCCAATCCGAATCCGAATTTCAATCCGAACCCGAACCCGAATCCTAATCCCACACAGCCTCAGAATCAGCAGTAAGGACATGGCTGATTAAGACGGCTCTCTGAAATTACAAAAGCTCCCAGCCAAGCCTGCTGTCAGGCAAAGTTGGGAGCTTTTGTATAACACAGGCAGCGGGAAAGATCAGCTTGCTATTTTCCACCTGATCGCTTATAATAAAAATAGAAGTACAGAAATAGGACAAAAAGGACAAGTAAATAGTGCCGTAAGCATTCAGAAAAAGTTAAGGGAGGGCTTTTGATGAAACGGTTTTGTGCGCTGTTGACTATATTGGCATTAACGTTGTGCTTGTTCGGTTGCCAGAAAGATACGGGACAAACATCCTCTGTGGAACAGATGTCCACGGCTTCCTCTGAAGATGGATCGGTTTTGGAAAGTACGGTTTCATCAGAACCGGAAGCTTCGGTGGAAACGGCTGACGGTTCTCAAGCGTCTTTTTCTCCGTCAGGCAGTGCCGCGTCTTCCAGCAGAACAAGCGGCACATCGGAATTCGGCGTTTATTTTCATGATAAAGAACAAACCGTAGAAGTCGGACAAGAAAAAGAAATATCCGCTTGGATCAGGCCTGATGGCTACAGCTACCAAACTGTCCGGCACCTGCAAATCGAGTGCACGCCGCCGGGGATCGCGGATTTCTCCGAGAAAGACGGGAAATATATCATTACGGGTGAAAAGCCCGGCGTTTGTACGCTGCGGGTAACGTTGACCGCCCAGGGTTTCCCGGAAAGCAGTTCGGCGGAGCTTTTTGTGGTGGTTACCCCGGAAGGGGCTGGCCCAACCCGCAGTGACGGTGTGTATACGGGCGGGCTCGTCACCGTATCCGAAGGAGAAACCAAGCCGCTGGAAGCTGGGGTTACCGACGCTGATGTAGGAAACACCGATTATTATTACGTGGCCCGGACAGAGCCGGAAGGCATTGCGGAGTTTCAGCAGGAATGCCTGGACGATGATATTTTCCGGTATGGTTATACCACCGATCATACAGTCGACTGTTTTGTCACCGGGAAAAAGCCGGGCGTCTGTACGCTGTATATTAAGGCGGTGTCGCCAGACGGAAAAGAATCGAAAGAAAGCAGCGTGATTATCGCTGTCCAAGAATAAAACAAGGGCTGCAAAACAATAAGTTTTGCAGCCCTTGTTTGCAGATGTCCCGGCGCACGGCCAAAGCGTCTGCAAAAAATCAGCGGCAGGCTTACTAAAGCCTGCCGCTGAAATCGTTTCTTATAAAGTGTTTGCTAAAAACAGGGGTATGTACCACCGGTTTTATTTCGCAGCGGGATCAACCGGAAGCCCGTGAGCCTCTCTGTACAGCATGAAGAACACGTCGGGGCGGACGAATTCGTATTCCGGTCCGAATTCCTTCACCATCTCTTTCAAGTCGGTGACGTTGATGCTCCACGGCACAGGCTGGACAGCTAAGAAGATCGGCTTGGTGCCGTCGAAATCCTTGGAGTCGCGTTCGATAACGCCTTTGACCTGGCCGACCTCGGAGCAGTAGCTTCCCGTCAGCTCCAAGCCGGGCATGGTGCCGTCAAAGATGCGCCAGCCGCCGCCGGTCTCCTGACCGGTGATACCCAGGATGGAGGGAGTGTAGCGGGCGTACAGCCGGCCCACATTCTCGCTGGTGGGGCTGCAAACGCTGTGGCCCCAGATGGTGATGACCCGGATGCCGGCTCTTGCGCAGTAATCCTCGGTGCGTTTGAGATAATCGATCAGCGGCTCTTCGTTTTTCCAATGGTTCGGATAGGTGTAACCCAGTCCGGAGGGGCCGGAAACAAAGCAGTCGTTGTCGGTAGCGGTTTCATACAGCCAGTTAAACAGCCCGGGAGCCGCATCCAGCATAGCGGGGCTGATGGTCCAGCCCAGAGGGATGCTGCCTCTGTCCTCAGTGTCCCACAGGTCTTTAAAGCGATGTTCCACATACTGCAGGTTGTCGCCGTCGCTCATAATCAGCGCTACATAGACCTTGTTTTCCAGCGGAGGTTTCTCGGGCAGGGGTTTAATGTTTACCGTCCGGTCGGTGCCGCCGTATACCGTCAGGTTAACGGCAAAATCGCTGGGGATGGTGGGAAGCCCGTAGATGGAAGCGGCGTCAACGCCGGAGCCCTCCTCAGGCCACCAGCCCATGCAGCATCCGCCGGGGACGATGGTCTTTAAGAATTCGTTGAGGGCGTCTTGTTCGCCTTCGCCAACCTTCCGGGGGTCAAACCAAACCTCAGCCGCTTTCACAGCGACGGTGTATTC